>JBJXFD010000360.1:0-21837 GCA_046153985.1 Saprospiraceae bacterium | reverse complement strand
GTTCTTTTGTCACCAGTTCGCAAACGGATATTTTTCTGTCTTTAAACCAGGTGAAGGTAGAGTCAATGCCGACCTGGGCGCTTTTCGCAAAATTGTCGCGCACGTCTTCCCAGGAAATTTGCTCGCGGATGTCTTTGTATTGATCGGCCATGCCCACCATAGCGCCGAGCCAGAAGGCAGCATTGGCCGTGGCATCCAGCACCGTCGGGCCGGAAGGCAACACCCGGTTTTCGATGCGCAAGTGGGGCTGGCCGTTGGGGCTGATGCCGTAGCAGGGCCTGTTCCAACGGTAAACGGTGGAGTTGTGAACCTGAAGGGCTTTCAGTTTCGGCACTTTCCCCTGGCGGATGAGCTCAATAGAATCTTCTTCGATGTCAGCGCCAAGTAGCACGCGGAAGCGGGCAATGTCTTCGCGGTAAATTTCCATGATGCTTTTGTCTAACCAGCCGGTACCAAAACTCACCCTTGGGCTGCGCTCGCGCATGTGGTCGTGCGTAGTCCGGATGTCTAACGCTTGCTGGAAAAGCGCAATCCGCGTTTCGTGCCATAGCCGTTTGCCGAACACAATGGGCGAGTTGGCGGCGATGGCCAATACCGGGGCGGCCAGCGTTTGCGCAATGTTGTAGTATTTCACAAAATCGGCGGGAGACACCTGGAGGTGTACCTGAAAACTGGTGTTGCAGGCCTCCAGTAGTGGCGACTGGTGTTTTACCAAAATTTCATCTATACCCATCAGCCTGAGCTCATAAAAGGAGCCCATGAGTTGCCGGTTGATGGCCTCCATCAGCGCAACATACCTCGGGTTGGGCGTGAGGTTGTGCATTTCCAGGTCCATCTTGGTAAGGGTCGGCAGAATCCCCGTCAGCACCAGACTGGCATGCATGGGCTTCAGTTTGTCCCGGATCTTGTTCAGGTAATCTAAGTTCTCCATTTCCATCTGCCGCAGACAATCGCCTTTGAACTCCCTGGGGGTGAGGTTCGTTTCCAGATTGAACTTGGCGAGTTCGGTAGTGACCCACGGATCGTTCTTCATCTTTTTCAACACCTCCATGTTGATCATGGCAGGTTTTAAGGTCTTGTTGTCCACCAGAAACATCTCCTGCTCGGCCCCAATCCGTGCAATGCCGCTTTCAAACCAGTCGTTGTCCAGCATGTATTCAAAAGCGTAAACGTCTCTCAGCAAATGCTTTGTAAAATCCTGTAACTGGTTGCCTCCGGAAACCAATGACACTCTTTGCTCGCCCATATCCTGTGCTTATTTCGTAAGGTAAAAGGTATGAAAATCAGATTCTTATTGCGGTGTTCCTTAATATAGATTCAATAAAGATAGGGATATTTTAAAAGTTGCAAATAATTTCGCAGCATTCTTTCGTTTAGTAGAAAAATGATCAGGTTATGAGAAAAATGAGCGGGATCCTATTCATCATGCTGCTTTGGTGGGGGTGCAATAAGGACGAACGGGAGCGACTTTTTGAAATGGCTTTCCCAAATACCCTCTTCACCATCCCGGCAGGAGCGAACCCTTCTTTCCCGTTGGTTTTTGAAGTCAACCGGCAAAACACGAATATTGATTTTTTCCTGACTCAGAGTGGAACCGACACGGCGGCCATCACGGCGATCAACGCAGCTTTCGGAACCCTCACTGCCCTCGAAAACGGCAAGGAGTACTATTTCATTGAAGAGATTTCGGTCAGAATATGCGATACGGACCGCGTGGAATGTTCGCCAGCAGACGAAGTTTTCTACATCACCGAACTTCGGGGGCAGGCCGAAGACCGCGTTCGGTTGCTCCCAAGCCTGCGCAATGTTAAAAAAATAATGACCGGCGTCCAGTTCAAGCTGGAAGTGGTCTTTTTCCTCAACGATTTTTCACCGTACACGGTTGAGTCGCGGTTGGATATGACGTTTGATGCGCTGAAGTAACTGCCGCTCCATTTAGTGCGGTGTCTGCTCTTTAGGGTTCGAGAGCAAGGCATGCGAAGGCCCAAAAATGGGAGTCCCGCTCGGGCGGGATGACCGATTTTGGGGCCAAACATAACGCAGCTATCGGACGCTAAAGACGGACACTTATTAACTCAAATACGAGTTTGGAGCCGTCAATATTGGTATAATCCAAACGCAAAAAACCATGCTCCTCGCTGAACGCCGCTTTCAGGTGCGTGCGGCCCAGCCCGCTTTCGGCATCGGCCTCCACGATATGGCAGCGGGCTTCCCCCCACGGAACGCGAACGGTTTCCTGCCTGGTGATCTGGTATTGCATACTGTTGACCACAGCGCCACCCCAGGCTTTCCACCGGACATCGCTGTGGGATTGTCCCACTTCCACTTTCCATTCCCAGCGATTGCCCTGCTTGTATGGCGCCGAGATAAAGGGATACGGATTCAGAGCGAGGATGCGAAACAGCTTCATATTGGGCGGCTGCATCCACACATTTTTTGCATTTTCAATGAGCGTTGCGGAAGCATACCCACCCAATTCCTTTTTTTCAGGATTGTAAAGGCGAATTTCCTGGACGGTCTGGTTGAAATTCCGGTCGCTGAACACATAAGGTTCGCGCCCCTCCGCAATTTTGATGGCTACGGTTTCAATCGTTTGGTCGTCGGCACTGTCCGGGCGAACGAAATCCCAGGCATAGTGATAGCTCTGGAATTCAGGCGTAGCGCTTTGGATGTTTTTAAACAGGAGGGTGTCGCCCTGCGGGCTGAGGTAGTAGTAGCGGTATTGGAATTCGCGACCCGCGGCAAAAATTTTGTTGTCGGCGGTATAGCGGTTTTCATCCTGATTTTCAGGCGGGAAGGTTTCTATCCAGACGCCGTTGATATTGGTCAGGTTGTCAGGGGGGGGGCTGCATCGGGTGAGGAGGCAAAATAGGGCAAGTGCGAAGGCGCTGGGTAAGCAGGATTTGCTCATAGGAAAGCTCTTTTGTGTCGCCCGCAAAGATAGCAATATTCTCAGGCACAAGCTTCGAACTCATGGTCGCCAACTTCACCCATAAAACACAAAAAGCCGACAGAAATTTCTGCCGGCTTTTTGAAGAAAGAAAGTACTTGTATGAATTAGTCTTTCTTCATCATACCACCGAGGTTCGGATTCGGAACGATTTCCGTACGGCGGTTTTTAGCGCGGCCTTCAGAAGTGCTGTTGTCGCCAGCCGGGAGGTTTTCACCTTTGCCTGCGATGGTCAACTGCTTGGCGCTAACACCTTTTTTAGTCAGGTATTTCACCACTTCTTTAGCGCGGTCTAAGCTCAGATCCCAGTTGTCGTAGCCCGAGCCTTTCGCATACTGCTTGCTGTCGGTATGGCCTTCTACCAAAATTTGGGCGTTCGGGCTTTTCTTCAGCGCTACAGCCAGCTCATCCAACGCATTGCGCTGGTCGCGGGACAGTTTTTTAGAACCGGATTTGTAGTTTACGCCTTTAGACGTCATAACATACAGGCGGCCGTCGCGGTCTTCCAACGTCAGGCCACTGTCTTTGTACGTAGCGAAAATGCCGTCAATTTGAGCGCGGAGGGCATTCAGTTCGCTTTGCGTCATGTTCAGTTTTTCCTGAACCTGAGCAATTTGTCCTTTCGTTGCAGAAAGTTCAGAGTTGATTTTGCCTAATTCGCCATTCAGCCTGGTCTTTTCGGCTTCAAATTCGGCTGCAAGGGCATTTTTCTCATCCTGAAGCTTTTTCAGGTTCATTTGCGTTTCCGCAAGTGCCTGGTCAGTTGCTGCTTTTGCTGCAACCAGTTCATCGTACTTCTTCTTAGAAACACAAGACTGGATCGAACCTACTGCCAGGGTAAGGATTAAAAGTTTAACTATCAGACGCATATATTACTTTGTTTAATTAAAAAATGCACGATTGGTTTGAAACGAAGGAAATCTTCGCCTTTTGTGATTCTGTACTCCAAAGATAAGGAGAAGCGTTATAGCTTACACCCTGCAAAGCAATAGATATTTTTCCAATAAAGCAAAGATTGAAATCACTTTCTTCCCGTATTTACAGGATATAGGGGAGCAAGGCGTATTTCAACAGCATGGTTACGTAAAAATTTTAATAAATTTCCACCTATTTAGGCCCGCAGGTACGTTTCAAAGGGGTAGATTTGAGGGGAATGGCCTGTCCCGTTGTAGGATACCCTTAAAACATCTATTTTTGCAGCAATTAAAGTTGATACGGCTAGATGAGATATGAAATAAAACAGGATGACCGGTTCAAGTACATTGAAACCGAAGGCGGGAAGGAAAACTTGCTGTTGCTGCACGGGCTGTTTGGCGCGCTGAGCAACTTTGAGGGAATCATCAACCGTTTTTCCAAAGCCTATAATGTAATTGTGCCTTTGCTGCCAATCTTCGAGTTGCCCATCAGAAAGCTTTCTGTGACCGGGTTGGTGGATTACGTTGCCGATTTTGTTAATTACAAAGGCTACGAGCAGATCCACGTATTGGGCAATTCACTGGGTGGACACATTGCGTTGCTCTACACCCTGAACTACCCTGAAAAAGTTCGGTCGGTTATCCTGACCGGAAGTTCGGGCTTGTTTGAAAGTGCAATGGGCAGTAGTTTCCCCAAGCGCGGCGACTACGAATTCATAAAAAAGAAAACCCAAAGTACTTTTTACGACCCCAATGTGGCTTCAAAGGAGTTGATTGACGAAGTTTTTGATACGGTTAATGACCGAAACAAGGCCATCAGGATCATTGCCACTGCCAAATCGGCTGTGCGGCACAACCTCGGCGACAAGCTGCACCAGATCACTGCGCCGGTATTGCTGGTATGGGGCAAGGACGATCAGATTACGCCGCCGTTTGTGGGAGAACAATTTCATCAACTGCTTGCAAACTCAAAACTGGTTTTCGTCGATCATTGCGGCCACGCGCCCATGATGGAGCATGAGGACGTGTTTAATGAGCACCTTGCAGCTTTTTTGCTGGAAACTACCCATGCTGCTGAAGTTGCTGCTATCGGAAAAGTTTAACTGCTATTCTTTATAAATATACCAATCAACATCCGTAAAGTTATGAAACATTTGTTGCTGCTCCTGGCCTTCATCGGAATGATGGCCGGATGTAAAACCCCCCAAACGACCGTTTCCACCTCTATAGAAACGATGGAGGAAAGAAACCTCGATACGCTCGAGGTCACCGGCGCTTTCTACGATCCGGAAGAATTGGAGGCCGCCGCGCCGGAAAGCGATGTTCCCCTGCCAGCCTACAATGCCACCCACACGCGTGAAAACGACTTGCTGCACGTCAAATTAGATCTCCGGTTTGATTGGGAAGAAGAGCAGGTGATCGGAAAAGCGACCCTGAAACTGAAGCCATATTTCTACCCCACCAGCTCGGTAACGCTGGATGCAAAAGGGTTTGAGATAGAAAAAGTCACTTTTGAAGGCAGCACCCAACCCCTGAAGTACGTCTACGAAAACGACCAGCTCGTCATTCAGCTGGGGCGCCTCTATACCAGAAACGAGCAATACAGCATCTACATCGAATACGTCGCCCAGCCCGCTGAAACCGGTGGCAGCGCGGCCATTACGTCCAACCAGGGTTTGTTTTTTATCAACCCGCGCGGTGAGGAAACCGACAAGCCCCGCCAGATCTGGACGCAGGGCGAAACCGAATGGAATTCCCGCTGGTTTCCCGTCATTGACAAACCCAATGAACGCTGCACACAGGAAATGTACCTGACGGTTGAAGATCAGTTCAAAACCCTTTCCAACGGCCTGCTGGTTTCTTCCAAAAAAAATACCGACGGCACCCGAACGGACTATTGGAAAATGGATCAGCCGCATGCGCCTTACCTGTTTATGATCGCAGTTGGGGATTATGCCGTAGTGAAAGATACCTGGAGCGGCGTTCCGATTGAATATTACGTGGAACCAAAGTTCAAAGACCACGCCAAACGGATTTTTGCCTATACGCCGGAATTGCTGGACTTTTTCTCCAAAAAAACCGGATTGAAGTACCCCTGGCCGAAATTTTCGCAAATCGTGGTGCGCGACTACGTCTCCGGCGCTATGGAAAATACAACCGCCGTGATCTATGGAGAGTTTATGCAACAAACCTCGCGCGAACTGATTGATAACCTGACCAATGAAAAAATTGTGGCGCACGAGATGTTCCACCATTGGTTCGGGGATTATGTGACTACCGAGAGCTGGGCCAACCTGACGTTGAACGAGGGTTTTGCCAATTACAGCGAATACCTCTGGCTCGAACACAAATATGGCGCCGATGCGGCCGACTACCACCTGCTTGAAGAATGGAACGGGTACCTGGGGTCTGCGCAAAGCGGTGTCCATCCGCTCATTCATTACAGATACGCAGACAAGGAGGACATGTTCGATGCACACAGCTATAATAAAGGTGGATCGGTGTTGCACATGTTGCGCAATTACATCGGTGATGAAGCTTTCTGGCTGGCTTTGGGCAATTACCTGAAAGCGCACGCGTACAAACCCGTTGAAGTACACAATTTGCGGCTGGCTTTTGAAGAAGTGACGGGGCAGGACCTGAACTGGTTTTTCGATCAGTGGTATTTCGACAAAGGACACCCGGTGTTGAACATTTCTTTTGATTACGACGACAATACGAAAACGGCGATCGTGAATGTGGAACAAATCCAGGACCCTGCCGAAATGCGCGCGGTATTCGAGTTGCCCGTTGCCATTGATATTTATCTGGGTTCAGGCAAACCGGAACGGCATAATGTCCGGGTGGATGAGCGGGCACAGATGTTCACTTTTGAGGTACCCGAGCGTCCTAAACTGATGGTGTTTGATGCCGAACATACCCTTTTAGGCGTTTTGGAAGACAACAAAACGGAAGATGAACTGGCTTTCCAATACCTGAATGCGCCCAAACTTTATGACCGCTATGAGGCCGTTCAGCTCTTGGCTTACACCGAAACAGACGTCGCTAAAAAGGTATTCAAAGCCGCATTGAAAGATAAATTCTGGGGCATCCGCCTGTCGGCCATCGAATTGGCTGGAAGTGAAACCGAAGCCGATCTGGCACTGCTCCGTCAACTGGCCGAATCAGATCCCCATTCGGCTGTTCGGGCAAGCGCTTTCCTCAAACTCAGCGAATTGGAAGATACCGGCGCGGTAGCTTTCGCCAAGCGGGCC
This sequence comes from Saprospiraceae bacterium, assembly GCA_046153985.1. Classification (GTDB taxonomy): domain Bacteria; phylum Bacteroidota; class Bacteroidia; order Chitinophagales; family Saprospiraceae; genus JABWAJ01. Next base: position 14,719 of record JBJXFD010000360.1, on the reverse strand, counting down.
ATTGGAAAAGATTCTTCCTATACCGTGATTTCTTCTGCCCTGGAATTGCTGAACACCCAGGATAAGGCCGCTGCCCTCGAGGCGGCAAAGGGTTTGGAAAAAGAAACCAACAGCGACATTCTGGGTTCAGTGGCAACGATGTATGCCGAAAGTAAAGATTTGAAATACCTGCCGTTTTTCGAGCGGAATATGGAAACTGTGGATGGCTTCGGCGCCATTTCCTTTTTTTCGGGCTATGGCAAATTAGCAACCTCGGGTTCGGCAGCGACCGGCGAACAAGTGATCGCAAAACTGAAAGCAATCGCCATCAACATGAAACAGTCGCCCTGGCGGCGGGTGGCCGCTACGCGCACTTTGTTTGAGATGAAAACGGACTACGCTGAAAAAATCCAGGAGGCCCGCGATAGCGAAAAAACGGCCCTGGAAAATTTGGTTAGCGCAATCGGAAAAATGTTGGAGGACATCAAATCAGTGGAAACAGAACCGCAGATTAAATCCCTTTACGAGCAATTTTCCCAGTAGGGGTTTTTAAGAGACAAAAGGCAAAGCTTGTCCCGCATAGCGGGGTTGACAAGGGGCAAATTGGCAAGAGGCAAGTTGCCAACTTGCCCCTTGCCTTTTGCCCCTTGTGCATAGGTGTATTAATCGTCCCCGTCCACATCCGCATCCTTAAGCGCCACTTTTTTCGCGCCACCGCTTGCTGCGATTTGTGCTTTGATTTTCACTTCCATTTCATCGGCAACTTCCGGGTTGTCGAGCAGGAACTGGCGGGCAGCTTCCCGGCCCTGCGCAATTTTAGCGCCGTTGTAAGCGTACCAGGCGCCGCTTTTTTCTACCACGTTGTATTCGACACCGATGTCAATAATTTCACCGGATTTGGAGATGCCTTCCCCAAAGATGATGTCAAATTCAGCCGTGCGGAAAGGTGGCGCTAATTTGTTTTTCACCACTTTCACTTTCACGTGGTTACCGATCAGGTTGCCTTCCTTGTCTTTAATGGCAGCGCCGGATTTGCGGATATCGAGTCGTACGGAAGCGTAAAATTTCAGGGCGTTCCCACCGGTTGTTGTTTCGGGATTGCCGAACATGACGCCGATTTTTTCGCGCAACTGGTTGATGAAAATGCAGCAACAGCCGGTTTTGCCAATGGTAGCCGTCAGTTTCCGCATGGCCTGCGACATCAAACGAGCCTGGAGGCCCATTTTGGAATCGCCCATTTCGCCTTCGATTTCGGCCTTGGGCACCAATGCTGCTACCGAGTCAATGACGATGATGTCAATGGCGCTGGAACGGATCAGGTTTTCGGTGATTTCGAGCGCCTGTTCCCCGTCGTCGGGCTGTGAAATGAGCAGGTTGTCGGTATCAACGCCAAGCGCTTCCGCGTAGGTGCGGTCAAAAGCGTGTTCCGCATCAATAAATGCGGCAATACCGCCTTGTTTTTGGCATTGCGCAATGGCGTGAATGGCCAGTGTGGTTTTACCGGAAGATTCAGGACCATAAATTTCAATGATCCGACCTTTGGGAAGGCCATTGACGCCAAGCGCGATGTCTAAGCCAAGTGACCCGGTGGAAATAGTTTCCACGTCCAGCACCTGTTTGTCTCCCATGCGCATGATGATGCCTTTTCCGTAGGTCTTTTCCAGACGATCAACTGCAGACTGGAGTGATTTCTGTTTGGATTCTTTTTCTGATGACATGTATGCTGCTTTTTGTTTAAGAACACTTTTTGTTGAAATGACGAACAAATTTAAAACTATTGTTTCATAATGCAAGTTTTCTGCATCTTTTTTTCTCCAACCAACCAAAGTTAGTGCAGTTCTCCCGCTTTCCAATTTTCATTAATACTTAATTTTTCAGTAAGGCGTTCATAAATTGCGCCCTTACAACCGCAATATAGTATGATAACGATAGATCCTAATCAAACGCCAACATCTGAACTTCACCAATACCTGCTTGGCGCCGTTGCGCCACGCCCGATTGCCTTTGCAAGCACCGTTGATGAACACGGCGTAGCCAATCTGGCGCCTTACAGCTTTTTCAATGCGTTCAGCTCTAATCCGCCCACGCTGATTTTTTCATCCAACCGCCGCGTTGGAAACAATACCACCAAAGATACGCTGCACAATGTGGAAATGACCGGGGAGGTGGTCATCAATGTGGTGACTTACAGCATCGTCCGGCAGGTGGCCGTGGCCAGTGTGGAATTTCCGGCAGGCATCAGCGAGTTTGAAAAATCGGGGCTCACGCCCATCCCTTCCGAACTGGTGAAGCCTTTCCGCGTGCAGGAATCGCCGGTGCAGATGGAGTGCCGGGTGAAGCAAATTATTCCCTTGGGAACAGAAGGTGGCGCCGGGAACCTCATCGTCTGCGAAGTCCTGCTGATACATATAGACGAACGGATTCTCGATGAAAAAAACCGGATCAATCCGCATAAAATTGACTTGATGGGGCGCATGGGCCGCGCGTATTACGTGCGGGCCAGCGGGGAAGCCATCCATACGATTGTGCAGCCTTACCTGCCGGTATGCCTCGGTTTCGACCAGTTGCCGGCGAACGTCCGCGACAGCAAAATTCTGACCGGCAACAACCTCGGACAGTTGGCGGGACTGGTGGAAGCGCCACAACCTGCGGCCATCGAGGCGCTGCGTGGAGAAGCTTATATCCGGGAAGCGTTACAGGCTCAAATGCCGCTGGAAGAGCTGCACCGCTTAGCCCAGAAAGAATTGGCGAAAGAGAACACAGAACTTGCGGCGCGCATTGCCTGGCTGGGGGCGCAGTTGTAAATCAATAAAAATCCATAACTTCGCAAGCCGAATAAAAGTAGATACACGGTGAAAAAAATCATACTCGCATTGGTAGTTCTGGCGCTCATCGCCTGCAACCGCAACGAATCATCCGATCAAAATGCTGCGACAACGGAAGCGGCAACCGGCAATCCGGCTCTTGATAACCTTTCGGCGCAAATCCTCAAAGATTCCCTCAATGCGGAGCTTTATGCGCAACGTGCGGCGCTGTATTACGAAAATGACGGCTACGATTTCGCCATTCGCGACCTTCAGAAAGCCCTACTTTTAGATTCGGTCAAAGCCGAATACCACCACCTGCTTGCGGATGTTTACCTCGATTATTTTCAGTCGCGCTTAGCGCTTAAAACCATGGAGCGCGCGGCGCTGCTCCACCCGGAACGCATCCCGACCCTGTTGAAGTTGTGCGAAGTGCAATACATCCTGAAGCAATACGAAAATTCGATGAAAACCATTGACCGCATCCTGAAAATTGACCCGCAAACGGCGGATGCTTTTTTCATGTTTGGCATGAATTTTAAAGAGCTTGGCGACACGGTGCGTTCCATCAACAGCTTCCAGTCGGCGGTGGAACTGGATCCCGAAATGACCGATGCCTGGATCAACCTCGGACAACTGCATGCCGCCATCAAGAGCAAAATGGCGAGCCGGTTTTTCGACAACGCCATCCGCGTAGATCCGAAAAACCCGGTGGCCCTGCACGCCAAAGCCGAATACCTGACTGCGAAGGATGACCTGAATGGCGCTATTGCGCTGTATAAAGAAATCAATATAACTGATCCGCAATACGAAGACGGCTATTTCAATGCCGGGTTGCTATATATGGAATTAGACTCGTTCAATCAGGCCTACCAGCAGTTCGATCTGGCCCTGAAAGTTTCTCCAACCTACATCAAAGCCTACGCTTTTCGGGCCGTGGCCGCGGAAAATCTGGGCAAATTCAGCCAGGCTAAAAGCGACTACGAACAAGCCCTGCGCATGGCGCCCGATTATGAACTGGCGAAGGAAGGATTGGCACGGGTTGGAGGAAAAGTCCAGTAAGTGGTCACCAGCTTTAGCTGGTAGACCGTCGAAAAGTCGGGTAAAACCCGACAAATAGGACACGCGAGGCGGAGCCTACGCGCGAGCGGAAGTTTTTTATTTTATGGGACAGGATAAGGGTGGAGCCATCGCGCGAGCGGTGACTCAAGAGATCAACAATGGATACAAGCAGGCTTTCAATACTATAAAAAAACGTATACGCCATGAGTGGGAAAATATTTTTTCTTGGAATTCTGGGAGTAATGTTTGCCTCGCTTGTTATCTATGGAATCTATAAGCTGGCTAATTTTTCCATTTTTGATGACGAGTTTAAAGTGATAGAGCAAATTGACATTCCTAATAAAGAGTATTCTTTAAAAATACACTATATACCATCAAATGCATCAAGCCAGTCGTACATACAAATAAGGAAATTTGAGAAAAATGTTGAAGAAGTTTTGGAAAGCTATGAAAGGTATAATTACCTAAATGAATATGAAATTATAGGGCAAGATACCCTTAGTCTACTTATAAGTGACACGAGCCGCATTAATACAGAAAAGGAAGTAAAAATTAAACTGCCCTAACCCGGCTTGTGCCGAAGCCCACGCTCGCCGGTATCGCGGTTACCCGCAGTTTATATCCGCCTTTCTACCACCGATTTCATCGGCGGCTATTCCTATTCAATCCTTTCAGGATTACCCGGTACTATTCATGTATTCCTCCTTCAGGTGGAGCTGTGGGGCGTAATTCTTCCAACTTCCGCACCACCTCCGGTTCCCGCCGCGCCAACCGCCAAATCCGCCAGTCCGCCTGCCATTTCGGGACCTGCTTTTGAAAAAGAAGCGCCCCCCAGCCAGCTAAGGGCAAGGTGAGCAGGTACCACCACGAAGCCGCATTGCCGATCCACGCCTCCACCGCTTCCGATTGCAGCCAATAAAACAAAGGGAACGTAAAAAGCCCGGCGGTCAATTTTACCGTAGCATCGTAGCCGGGATAAAGTTTCAGTTTTCGCTTCAGGAGCACAGGAATGCCTGCCGGTAACCAATGGTTGATCCAGCCGTACAAAAAAACCGGCAGCCCCAGCAGGGCGAGCGGAATTTGCAACCAGCGCAACAGGCCCGCATTCGGTTGCTGGCGGGCAACGACCGCCCGATCGGTAAGCCGCAGGGTCTCTAACTGTTGCTTATAGTCCAATGCCTGCGCCCGATAGGTTTCAAAACTTTGCGGCGACGATTGTTTCCAGGTTCGTAAAGATGCCAGTGTGGCTTGCGACTGAAGAAAATGTTGTTCGTTGGTCCACTCCTCGTGGTTGTTGCGCATCACCCGCTCGATCACCCGCAACAGTTGGTCTTCGTCCTCGTCGAGGGTATCAATGGTCAGCGCGCGCATCCGGACTTCCAGAAAAGCCGTGAGCTTGCGCACCGCTTCCATCGGATTGCTGGCGTAATCCTCCCGAAAATCGGCGATGCGGATCGGCTCTCCAACGTGTACCAATACCCGGCTGCCAAAGCGTTGCGGGTCCTCGTAAGTCAGGCCGACCGGGCGGATCATTAAACCCAGCTGGAAATTGTGTTTGCTTTCGGCGCTAAAGGCGATGCGAGCCGTGCCGGTTTTTAGCTTTTGCATCCGGCGCAGCATCCAGCTATTGCCTTCAGGAGCAATAAAGAGCGCGCCGCCTGCGCCCAAAAAAGCGTCGCAGCGGGCAAAAGCGTGGGCATTGTTGAGGGGTTTGCCCCCGGTATCGTCGTAGCGTTCGATGGGGATACAATAAAGCGTGCTGAAAAGCCAGTCGGTGAAGGGCGTTTTAAACAAACCGGCGTTGGCCAGAAAAAAAACCTGCCGGTGAATGCGGGACGCCGACAACAGCACATCAATGAGGGTATTGGGGTGGTTGGAAACCACAATGGCGGCGTTGTCAAAACGCAGTCCGGCCCGGTTGATGATCGTGGTGCGGGGATAATAAATCCGGATAGCGATGCGTGCAAGGATTTTAAGAAACCGATACAGCGCGGAAAGGAATGGATTCAAGGTTTTTCAGACTTTAAAGTTCAACAGAAAATCCTTTATGGTTTGATCAAATTGCATTTTTTCATCAAAATGAAACTGCACCTGCACCGGCATCACGAATACCGGCAACTTGTTTTCAACGATGAATTGTTTGTGCATTTCTAACCGGACGGCATCCTTTTCGGTCGTCAGAATCATTTTTTGCCGACCTTCAGTTGTGATGTTTTCGAACGCTTTTTTGATGTCGCCCAGTTCGCTTTCCTCAAAGAAGTGGTGGTCTTCGTATTCCAAAGTAAAAACAGCATGGGAATTTTGAGAAACATACGTTTTCAGATAGTCGGTACGGGCAATGGCGCTCACAAGCAACACATCCCGGTCTTCCTGCAAATTGGTTTGAAACCGCGGGTTGAACAAATAATAAGGCGTACCGTATTCGTAGTAAGAAAAATAGACTTTCTGGTGCGGTAGCAGCTTCAGTTCGCGGATCAGCGCTTCTTTTTCAGAAAGCTCAAGCTCCGGCGGGCATTTGGTGACCACCAATACATCGGCCCGTCGGTAAGCGCTGCGCCATTCGCGCAGTCGGCCGGAAGGCAGCAAAAAATCCCGGGTAAAAAGGTTGCCGTATTCGGTCAGCAAAATATTCAGTCCCGGCGCCACCGCGCGGTGCTGGAACGCGTCGTCCAGCAGCACAACCTGCGTCTCAGGGTCTTCCATCAGCAGGCGCGGAATGGCCAAAGCGCGGCTTTCTGCAACGCCGACCAAAATCTCCGGGAACTTGCGCTTGAACTGAAGCGGTTCGTCGCCCGCCTGTTCAGCGTTCATGTGCGATTCAACTACCATAAAACCCTGGGTTTTACGGCCATAACCCCGGCTAAGGGTCGCCACGTTGACGTAGTCTTTCAGCAATCGGATGATATATTCGATATGGGGCGTTTTTCCGGCGCCGCCTACCGACAGGTTGCCCACGGAAATGACCGGAATACTAAAGGACACCGACCGAAGCATGCCGGTGCGGTAGAATAGATTCCGCAGACTGATTCCCAACCCGTACAGCAGGGAAAAAGGCGATAGCAATATCTTTACCAAAGTAGCATAGACCATAAAAACAAAAGTAGCTGATTTTTCACTAATTTTGCCCTGTTTTAGAGATACCCCTGCGGGATCTCTTCGAAGGATAACATTCACTCAATCAAGCCGACGGCGCCATGAACCGCTACACCATTTACATTTCCCTGTTGCTCCTTGCAATAGCGCAAGCCTGTAACAACACCCCTGCTCCCGAAGAAGACAAACGAACTCCGGAGGAGATCATCCGATTGTTCCAGTCGCATTACGACAAAAACGACTTCGAGTCAGCCAAACAACTGAGCACCCCGAAAGTGCAGGAGTTTTTGAGCATGCTGGCCAAACAGGTCGCTGCCGATCCGATTGATTCCACGCTTTTCAATACAACTTTTATCAATATTAGTTGCGAACAAAAAGTGGATACTGCTTTTTGCAAGTGTTTATTGAAAGATGACTATGAAGACGAATATGAAACCGAGTACAAACTCGTAAAAGTAGGCGGCCGATGGTTAGTGGATGCTTCCGAAGACGATTTTTCGACGGAAGAAATGGAAATTTTTCTTCCGGAGGATAGCCTTGAGACTGACCTGATGCTGGACGACGAAATGAAAAAATAGTGTCTGTTTTTAGAGTCCGATAGCTGCGTTATGCTCGACCCTGAAAACAGTCATTTACGTAAGTAAACTCCCGTTTTCAGGGTCTTCACATGCCTTGCTCTCGAACTCTAAAAACAGACACAAACTAGCTGCGTTACAAGTACCAATATGAATTCAAAAATCGGCCTGTTTTTCGGTTCGTTCAATCCGGTGCATACCGGGCACATGGTCATTGCCAATTTTATGGCCACCCAAACCGACCTGAAAGAAGTGTGGATGATTGTATCGCCGCACAATCCGCTCAAGCCCAAGCAAAGCTTAGCCCGCGACCGCGACCGCCTGCATCTGGTGCGCTTAGCCATTGGCGACAATACGTTGCTGAGGGCTTCAGATATTGAATTCAACCTGCCGCAGCCTTCCTACACGATTGACACCCTCGCCCACCTGCGCGACAAATACCCGGATAAATCCTTTGCGCTCATTATGGGCAGCGATGCGCTGGAAACGCTTCCAAAGTGGAAAAATTACGAACTGATCCTGCGCGATTACGACCTTTATGTCTATCGCCGGCCTTCTTTTGATGCGGGCGCGCTGGAAAATCATCCAAGGGTGCATTTTTTTGATGCGCCATTGATGCAGATTTCCGCCAGTTATATCCGGCAGTGCATTCAAAACGGAAAATCCGTGCAGTACTTAGTTCCCGACGCCGTCTTTGAATACCTCGGCGCATCGGCCATGTACCGAAAAACATAGGGCCTCTCCCCGGTTTAATCCGAAGAGAGGCCCCTTGTTAAAATCAACGTTTTTCAACTGTTGGAGACTAAAATTGTCTCTACCCCCTTTTGCGCATTGTTTTTCTAAACGATTGTGTAATTAACCCTGTTCTTTAACATAGGGATGGCCTTTTTAAAAAATAATCAGGCCGCGTGAAATTATAACCAATTTTTAGGGTCTTGCCGTTTCCTTGTGAGGAGCTACCGTTCCCTGAAAATTATGACACAAATTTAGATGCGTTAAACTGTAAAAAAATACCCTATTTATGGTATATTTTAAAAAAAACGCGCTCATTTTCAGGCAATCAGCCCAAACCATTGAGCAGAAGTAAATTTCCGCCTAACTTTGGAAGGTATAACTACGAACTATGCGCCATTACAACATCATCGCCCTGGCCCTGCTTGCAGGCGCCCTACTCGGTTTTCCGAAACCGTCTGGTTCATCGGACGACGGCCTGATTGCCTATTATTCATTCAATGAATGTGACGCCCGCGACGATAGCGGCAATGGATCGGACGGCGTGCTATTCGGCGGGGTGCAGTGCTGGTGCGGCATTGAAGACGACGGCCTTTTGTTCGACGGCGTGAACGATTACCTAGAATTCCAGGGCCCGGTGAACAACTACTTCACCATCACCGATTTCACCATCAGTTTTTATTTTAAACCGGAACAACAGGGTGTTTTCAAACAAAGCATGCTGGGCAAGCGCGAGGAATGCAATGAGGACCACATGTTCGACCTCCTGCTCGACGCAGGCGCCCGGGAAGTAGAGACAAAGGTGCATGAAACACCGGAAAAATTTTTCGGCGGCATCTCGCCAACTTACGAAAGTAGCGGCTGGCAACATTTTGCGCTGGTTCGGGAAGGTTTTCGCGCCACAACCTTCATCAATGGTCAGCCCAAACACGTTGGGTATCGCTGCAGCGGCGTAGACATCGACAATGAAGCTTTGCTGGCTTTTTCCAACAGCCCTTGCCTGCGTTCCGGCAGATCCCAGCGGTTTAAAGGCGTGCTGGATGAGTTGCGTATTTACGACCGTGCCTTTACCAATGAAGAGGTGGCGGAGCTCTACGCCCGCTATCCCATTGAAAATGCAGCGCAGGATTGCTTTACCGACGCACTGCAAAAACCAGGAAAGGGATTCCCGCATCCGCAGGAAACCGATTACCTTTGTATTTTAAATTAAATCAGTACCTATGTTTGGAGATATGTTTGGTCAGGTAGAAGAACAGCAAAAGGCCATGCGCCAGCAATTGGCAACCATCACAGTAGAAGCGGAGGCAGGCGACGGCGCAGTAAAGGTCGTTGCGAACGCCAATCGCGAAATCCTCAACATTACTTTTGACAAAACACTGCTCGACTGGAACGATACCGAACAGGTGGAGGATCTCGTGACCGTTGCGGTCAACCGCGTCCTTGAATTAGCCGCGCAAAAAGAAGCCGCAGAAGCGCAAAACCTCCTTAAAAACATGCTACCGCCCGGATTTGAAGGGATGCTCGGACAGTAAGGGCACATCTTAAAAGATACTATTCCTACCCAAACGGCGTTTAACGTTATGTTTTCTTCCGTCAAAATTTGTCGTGTTATTGATCCAATAATCTTCACAATGAGATATTTAGCGTTCTTTTTTCTTTTAGTTTTTGGACAGGTTGTCACTGCTCAAACCACGGTTGGCTTGGTTGCCTACTATCCTTTTGATAACAATACCGGCGATGCGACCGGAAATTCAGCCAATACCGGCACCGTCATCGGCGCCCCGAATTATCCCTGCGGCGTGGTAGATGCATCCCTCCGGCTCGATGGCGCCGACGACCGCGTTGTTTTTCTTGGAAATGGCAATGTGAATGGCGAATTCGACTCAGAAGACCTTACCATCAGCTTTTACATGAACCCGATTGGCAACGCCGGCACCCAGCATATCCTGTCCAAACGCAGCGATAATTGCGACGACAATGGCTATTTCTACATCCGGTATGCACCTGCCGGGCGCACCATCAACGCCTACTTTGGCGAAACAGCCATCAAAAATATCTCGCTTGTACACCAGTTTACCAATACGGCTTGTTGGCAATTGGTGACCGTCGTGCGCGAAGGGCTCCGGGTAAAACTTTATGTGAATGGCCGCTTCATTCAAAGCTTGACCACCACCAGCCGGATCAATATCCTGAACACGGGGATGCTGACCGTGGGCGGCGGCACTTGCCTGACCGGGAGCGATGTCCCTTATCAGGGGCTTATTGACGAATTGCGCATTTATAACCGAGCCCTGAAAGATAACGAGATCCGGGACCTGCACTTTTCCCCGGACATGATCGTCAACCGGGATACCACCATTTACCTTGGAAATTCCATTGATATAGAATTGACTCCCAACTGCGCCACGTCTTATTTGTGGACGCCTTCGGGTGATGTGGCGGCGCCTACATCCGGGGAAACCCGCATTTCTCCTTCTACCGCTGGTGAGTTTACTTATTTGCTCCAGATGAACGACAACATTGCTTCCTGCATCGCTACGGATAGCTTGCGCCTGCGTGTTGTGGATCCGAACGAGCTGGACTGCCGAACGGTATTTTTGCCGAAAGCCTTTACGCCCAATGGCGACAACCTCAATGAAACGTACGGCATCAGCAATCCTTTTGCCATTCAGCAATTGGTCTCTTTTGAAATCTATGACCGCTGGGGCGGCCGGGTTTTTTATACGGAAGACCCATTCCTCCAATGGGATGGCTCGGTTGGTGGACAACCGGTGAATCCCGGCGTTTTTCTCTATCGGGTGCGTTGGCTGTGCAACGACATCGAGCGGTTGGATGCGGGGAGTTTGACCGTTTTGCGTTAAGCAGAAAAAAAGAACCAGGATCGCATCGGGGAGAAACGATCCTGGCGAAGAAAGCGACTTTAAGATTGCAGGAAAGATTAGCGTGGTAAATGAAGATGACAGCAAAAAATTTCCATGCCACAAAGATGCTGCAACCGTATAAACTGAAAATTAAAGCAAGATTAATTACACATTAACCTTCTTCGCCAATTTCGGTATTTTGTTTTTCCGGGAAAGCGGCCCAGGCCAATGTCCCCCAGCCGCAGATGAACAAAAGGCCCCCAATCGGCGTAACCGGTCCGAGCCAGCTTACCGGGAATCCAATCCATTCGCGCAGGGCCAGGGCATAAAGGGAACCAGAAAAGAGCACAATCCCGCCGAGGAACAGCCACCCGCTGATATTAACCCAACGCTGAGGCAACACATAAGCAACTAAAGCCGTAATAATCAGTGCAAATGCATGGTAAAACTGATAGGTAACGCCGGTACGGAACACCTCTAAGCGTTCAACCACTAAGGTTTCTGCTAACCCATGAGCAGCAAATGCGCCAAGCGCTACTGCCGCCAGCGCGGCAATACAACCGGCAATAAAAAAGAATCTGTTCATGTAGTCGTCATTTTATGGTGTTCCTGTTTTGTTCGTGTTTTACCTTCGCAAATTTATACTACTATCTGAAAACAAAGATCATCAGACGTCATAATGGCGTCACAAATGTAAAAAGCTTTGATCCGCAGTCGTCGCCTCAGAATCGGAATAACGTTATTGTGCATTGGCTTAATGTTCTACGCCTGGCATTATTTTTTTCGCCTGCCCTTAGTTGGCATCCATCCGATGGAAGCCGTGTCGCCTCCGGTGGCGGCGGTGCTGGCGCTGCCGTCGGATCAGGGGTTGCAAAATACTGAAAATCCGTTGCTCGCTATCGCTGCAAGTTCAAATACCTGGAAAAAAGCGGTGACCACCGCAATGGACTTCCTCCGCAAAGCAGGCTTGAACGACCGCAAACGCCCGGCTGTCTGGGTGCTTTTTCAGCAAACGGGCCCGGATGTTTTCATTCCCGGATTCGTTGTTGACACGCGTGGCAAAAGTAATAAGGTTGCTGCTTTATTAAAACAATCCGGCGGCCAATGGAATGAATCCCGCTATCAGGGCGTGCCTATTTATCATATCTCGGCTGATGGAGGCGAGCCCATTTCTGTTGCTCAATACCGCAACCTGCTGTTGTTGAGCAGTTTGCCAATCGTAGTAGAATCTGCCATCTCGCAACTGACGAAACCCTCCAGTAATCTTTTTAAAAATGGCGCTTTCCGCCAGCTCGGATTGCCCCAGTTTTCTGGTAAAAGTTTAGGCACGGCGTACATCAATGTATCCAGCCTCGGCGACATCGGAAATGCATTTTCGGTGCAGGAAGCTTTTTTGCCGCCCGGCGCCACTTCCGACTGGCAATGGATGCGGCTGGAAGCGACGCGCAGCGAAACCGGCGCGCGGTTGGTGGGAACGATGGCGACCGCATCCGGCAACGCGCTGGCGATTGCGCTGCCGGGACAATCGAAACAACGCGACAACGGGGACTGGCATGCGCTGGTGCCCGACAACGCAGCCCTTTTGTTTCAAACCCGGCTGTCCAATCCCGGAGCATTTTTTCGGGCGTTCGACTTTCCCGGGAACGATCGTTTCCGGCGGTATCTGCAACCCTGGATCGGCCCGGAAGCCATCTTTGTTACCTTAGAAGCCAGCAGCGCCAACACACTCCCCGAACAACTCTGGGTGATTCGAAGCAGCGACGAGCAAAAAGCGCTGTCGAAATTGGGGGAATGGGCCAATGATGAGGGGCTCCTCAAAACATATGACTACCAGGCTTTTACGATAGCCCAATTGCTCACGGAATCCCTGCCGGCAGGCTGGAGCAAAACCCGGCGCCTGCGCAATCCCTGTTACGTCACGGTGGGCGATTATGTCATACTGGCCTCGTCGCCCGCAGCCATGGAACGCTGGATTGACCACTACACTGTGGGCAAAACGCTGGCACAATCGGCCACTTTTCAACAGCTTTGGGGCAACAGCAACCGCCCGGCCAATGGATTTTGGTATGTGAATATGACGGCCCTCGGCCTGAGTTACAGCGCCGACGATGCCTTGTCGAAAACAACCCGCCAGATTGGCCTGCTTGGTCTTTCGGTGATGGCGAACGGCAGCACCTTCGACATCAGCGGGTTTAGCCTTCCTGATACGGCGCAACTTGCAACGGGCGCTTTGGTTTGGAAAACAAAGTTGCCGGATCTTGCCAAAACAGCGCCGGCCATCGTTGAAACCGGCGCCCCCGACCGCTACGCCATCGCTGTGCAGGACGTTCACAACCAACTGCACTTGCTGAACCGCAATGGCGACCTGTTGTGGAACAGTAAATTAGACGGCCCGGTGCTGGGGCAGATCCAATCCGTGGATTGGTACGGCGACCACCGGCGGCAACTGCTCCTGAATACGCCCAAACGCATTTACCTGATTAATATAGCCGATGGCAAAACAGAAGCCAATTTCCCGCTGACCCTGCAATCGCCGGCCATCAATGGCATGCTGGCGGTTGACTTTGAAAAAAATGGGGCCTATTCGGTCTTTGTGGCCTGTGAAAATGGAAACATTTATGGTTTTGACCGGAGTGGCCTGCCTTTGGAGGGCTGGAACCCGCTCTCCGGTGCAGGAAAAGTCCGCTTCCCTTTGTCGCACTTTCAACACGACTACAAAGACTTCATTGTGGCTTTGAACGAAAAAGGCCAATTGCTGGTCTTCAAAAAAGACGCATCTTTCCGTTTTCCGCCTTTAGAAACCCTGGGTGCGTTTCGTTCGCAGCCGGGCTTTCAAAACATGCCTGCTCAATTGCGCATTGCCGCAACGGACGCAGGCGGGATTTGCCATATTGTCAATTCGGAAGGCGCCAGCTTCCGGCTTCGGTTGCCGGTTGGGCGCAACGAACAGGTTGCTTTCGCTTTTGGCGACATCAGCGGCGACAACCGTTACGATTATGCGGTATCGAGCGATAGCTTGGTGGCTGTTTATTCTTATAAGGATCAGGAACTCCAGCTGGCTTTCAAGGTTCCCTTGACGAATGTGCCAGATACGCTGTTTATGACCCCCATGCCGGGGCTGGAGAAGGCCGCTCTGGGCATGCTCAACCGAAAAAATCGGGAATTGATGCTGCTGTTGCCCGATGGCCGGATGCACCCGGATTTTCCGCTTTCCGGCGCTTCCGCTTTTACCGTATGCGACCTTTTCGAAAATCGCCGGCGCATGGTGGTGGTTGCAAATGAAGACCATATTTATGCCTACCGGATTCGGTAAGAACTGTCCGCGCAGTTGTTCCGGTGTGAAAGCGCCATGGTGAATAAGATTCCAATAAGGAACCTAATTACTAAATAGATAGGGGTGTCTGACTTGGCGAAATGGCCCTCTTAGCTCCTATGTGAACTATGTGAAAACCTCTATGTGAACTATGTGGTAAATAACTCCAAAACGATAATGATTTGTTAAAATTTATTGAAAATCAAAAAAGTACAGAAATCGCCTTACCTTTGTCGTGGCAAATTGCCGTATCACCAATTTTTACTTTTTAATGAATACTGGAACCATCAAGTTCTTCAA
>JBJXFD010000350.1:0-23702 GCA_046153985.1 Saprospiraceae bacterium | reverse complement strand
ATCGTTGAAAGCCGTGTTGCCGACATCCTGGTTAGGAGGGTTGGAGCCGCAACCAGCGCCTTGTTCGTCCCATATACTGCCACCCGTTGCGCCGGTCAGGCCATCGCAGGAACCTCCACCGGCAGCGCTGCAACTTACCTGGAGCGCGGGGTTGGTTTGAATGTCAGCACAAGTGGCATTGGTGATGTCATAAACAGCCCAGTCATAATCGTCGGTGATGTTGTTGGGGGTAATCAGAAACCCGAGGCTGCCATTTTGGTTGACTGTAAAAACGTACCAGATGGAATTCAGCTCTGAAGTGCAACTGATGTTCTGATTGATCTCGCTATTGTAGTTCCCGTCCCCGGAAGGGGAGGTGTTTTCCATATAAACCGGCTGGCAAACCGGGATGGCGCCGAGGCAGTCCTGTACCGTAGGCGTTTGGGCTTTTGCGGCAACACTCAGAAAAAGTGCGAGGGAGGAGAGTTGAAAAAGTTTATTCATACGAAATCGGGTTTAACAAATATAGACAGAACCGACAAGCCTGAGGGTCAGGCCTGGGTGCGAAAAAATTACTTCATGGGAAACTATTTTTCGTGGCATCGGGGTTTATTGCGAACTTTCCGCCCTGAATACCACCTTGAAAGGTCATGTAAAAAAACAAATTCCTGCGCATATCCTCAAGGATAAGCCGCCATTTTAAACAGAAATCTTTGCGCTTTTGTCGCAAAGTATCAAAAGTGGTTTTCACCCGAACCTGAACATGCAAAAAATATACAAGATTTTCGTAGAAGCCTTAGACGGCAAAGAAAAAGACTTTGTCTCCGGCAGCATCAACCGGGCCATCGTTTTGTTGTCCATTCCCATGATCTTAGAAATGGCAATGGAATCCCTGTTTGCAGTGGTAGACGCTTTTTTTGTCGCCAAAATCAACGTACAGGCCGTGGCAGCAGTGGGGATGACCGAGTCTGTCATCACGATCATTTATTCTTTGGCCATCGGACTCAGCACAGCTGCATCGGCTATGGTGGCAAGGCGCATCGGGGAAGGCAAACCCGGAAAAGCAGCTGTAGCTGCCATGCAGTCCATTTACATCGCAACGGCCATTTCGATTATTATCGGGATCTTCGGCTTGGTATATGCGGAAGACGTGCTGCGCTGGTTGGGTGGCGATGACGATATGATTCGCAATTGCGTCGGCTACACCCGCATTGCTTTTGGGAGCAACATCGCCATCATGCTCCTGTTTTTGCTGAACGGCGTTTTTCGCGGAGCGGGTGATGCAGCCATTGCCATGCGTTCGTTGTGGTTGGCCAACGGCATCAACATCGTGCTGGATCCGATCCTCATTTTTGGGTTCGGCCCCATTCCTGCTTTTGGCATCGAAGGCGCAGCCATTGCCACAGCCATCGGGCGCGGCGCTGGTGTGGTTTACCAGTTGAATATCCTCTGGAAAGGCACCAGCGTTATCCATTTGACTAAGGAACATATGCGTTTCCACTGGAAAACGACGGTGAAATTGCTGAAAATCGCCTACACCGGCGCGTTGCAATTCCTGATCGCATCGGCCAGCTGGATTTTCCTTATGCGCATCATTGCTCGTTTTGGCGACGACGCGGTGGCCGGGTATACGATTTCCATCCGATTGCTGGTCTTTACCATCCTGCCTTCCTGGGGCATTGCCAACGCAGCAGCGACGCTGGTGGGACAAAACCTCGGGGCGAAACAACCCGACCGCGCTGAAATATCGGTGTGGCGCGCCGCTTTTTACAACATGCTTTTTTTAGCAACCGTATCGGTGATTTACTTTTTTAGTGCGAGTTACCTCATCCGTATTTTCGACGATACGCCTGCGGTGGTGGAGGCCGGCGTGCTTAGTCTGCGGATCATTTGTGCGGGGTACATCTTCTTCGCCTACGGCATGGTCATCAGCCAGTCGCTGAACGGCGCCGGCGACACGCGCACGCCCACCATCATCAACCTGATTTGTTTTTGGGCGATGGAAATTCCGCTCGGCTATTTTTTAGCCATCACAATGGGCTGGGAACTCGCCGGGGTGTGCTGGGCGATTGCCATTAGTGAAACAATGGCGGCGGTTTTGTGTATTTGGGTGTTTAAAAGGGGGAAGTGGAAGTTGATTGAGATATGAGGGGGAACCATAATTCACTTTATCATAGCCTTAATGTTAAAAACTACGGATTATTTCTGAAATTTGCCTAAATGTTTTCACAATGAGAGTAGATCCGGAATATGCCGCAGTGGGTACGTTTTTTCAGAATCAACCGTTATTCAGGATTCCCAAATACCAGCGTGGGTATGCCTGGGATAGGGATGAAATCGAGGATTTTACAACGGATTTGGAAAAACTATTTAATGACCGTAAAGCCGGTCGTCCAGGCAATCACTTCATGGGGGGCATTGTAAGTGTGCAGCATAGATTACCCGGAGGCGTTTCCAGATATTACCATGAACTCGTTGACGGTCAGCAAAGAATGGCCACTTTTGTTTTGCTTTCGGCAGCGCTCCTGCGCAACTATGAACAAATTATTGCGAAAGCCAGTCAGGGTAATGACCAGCGCAACCTGGAAATTGCTGAACGGCGTTTCGACCGGCTCTCATCCCGCTTTATTGAGTTCGATCAGGAGATCAATCGCGTCACTTCCCTGCAAAAGGTAATGGAGCTCTCAAAAGCGGATGATCTTTTCTTTTCAAGCCTGATTCGAGGCCAAAACCCTCCTGCCGAACGCGACTCGCACGAACGCCTTAAATACGCTTTTGAGCAAATAATAAAAAAAGTCACGCTGTTGGCAGAACATAATGATCTGAGCATTTATCTGGATCATCTTGAAATGTTAGAGCAAAATATTGATGCGGATTTTTCAATTTTACGGATTGTAACTTACGATCAAAAGGAAGCTTATACTTTATTTCAAGTCTTGAATGACCGGGGAAAAAGTTTGACCGAAGGCGATTTATTACGAGCCAAGACTTTGGAAATGTTGGAGGGACATACACCACAACAAAACGCTGTTGAAGCCCTCTGGAATGATATGCTTGCTGACCCACCGCGTGAAACGGAAGAGTATTTGCGGTGGATTTATGCTTCTCATTATGGTGTGCGTCCGGGCACCTCCACTTTGTTCGACGACTTTTTGAAAACATTTTATCCACAATATGCTCAGAGCACCATCACTTCAGGAGATGCCGATAGTATTTATCTTCGTACGCAGGAACTTTA
The DNA here is from genome assembly GCA_046153985.1 of Saprospiraceae bacterium. GTDB lineage: Bacteria > Bacteroidota > Bacteroidia > Chitinophagales > Saprospiraceae > JABWAJ01. The sequence continues at coordinate 20,485 of JBJXFD010000350.1, read as the reverse complement.
TCAAGAAGTTGGGCACTGCCGAAAGCTCACAAAAGGGGAGTGGATATTCCCGTTCGGGCAACCTGTCACAGCTTGGGATCGAAGCAGGCTGGCATTGTTGGTGAATGAATTAAAAAATAAAAACAGCATGCCGCTGCTCTTAGCGGCAGCCAAATTAGACCATAGAAAGTTCGCAGAAATTGTTCGTATTATGGAGCGATTCATGTTCCGCTATACCATTATCTGTAACCAGCATCATGGCCGGGTGCTCGATATCGTTCAAAATGAAGCGCTCGCAATCAGAAGAAATCCAAGCGGTTATACACTTCAAAATCTAAAAGCCAATTTACAGCATTTATTGGATACGAAGGCAGATGACACGTTTTTTAAAACCTCTTTGGATACGCTCCGATATCGCGAAAATAATGGGAGCAACAAACCGCTTAAATATTTTTTAATTACAATAGAAGACTATCTCCGCTGGTATCGAAGCGGTGCAACAGGAGAGCCGGAGTGCATGGACAAATCGAGGGTTTTTACGTTTTCAGATACGACAATCGAGCACATTTACCCCCGAAATGCCACCGGAACCGGTTACGACCCTGCGATGGACGACCTTAAAAATACGATTGGCAATCTGACCATTATGGGGCCTTCTGATAACAGCACCATCGGGAATAGTGATTTTTTAGCTAAAAGGCCCGTGTTTCGGCAATCCACTCCGGTTATGAATCACGAGATTGCTGATTTGACGCAATGGGATCGAAGCGCTTTGCTTGTTAGGGGGAATGAGTTGAAGGAGATTGCGGCACGGGTGTTTAAGATTAGATAAAAAGAAAAGGCAAAAATATGATTTCCGAAAACATGATTTCCAGAAAGGATATTGAAGAGTGGATAGAAGATATTGGCAATATAATAGTTGACTTAAATATCTCCATCCAAAACGCAGAAAGACTGACAGAAGATAAATTTGAATTTGAAAATCAACTAAAGAAACATGGTTTTTTTCAACATCACTGGTATCAGTTAAGGTTCATTATAATTATTCAACTCTGCAAACTTTTAAGTAATAAGCCCAATGAAAAGAGAAGCTTCAATAAGCTTTTTAATAGATTGGAAAATGATAAATATGAATCAAGTTTGCCAGAATTATTAAATAGTAATAAAAAAGGAGATATTGAGCTATATAAATCAAAAAGTGAAATAAAGGATCATGTTAGAGATTTGAGAAATAAAATTGATGCTAATGTTAATCTTATAGAAAAAATTATTAGCTTAAGAAATAAGGTTTATGCACATAAAGATCCAAATTCTGAAGCTCCATTAGTCAAGTTTGAAGAATTGAAACTTCTGACAAAAATATCTTCAGAAATTTACAATGAATTGCAATTTAAATTTTTCTTCATTGAAACTCATTTAGATGCGTTAAATGATTGGAGTATAGATCATGTATTATGGTATATTTCCGAATTGAAAAAAAATGACGATCGAGAAAGAGAAAAGCTAAAACTTGAATAAATAAAAAAACTGTCTGAGTAAGCGCTACGCACTTCCTAAGATGGCTGGCTATCCACAGCCACATTGTCAGTGTGAATGCCAGTTAACCCGAACAAAAAAACACCCACCATGCCAAAAACATATAGAAACGGCCCCGTCGGCGCCCTCATGGACGAATACGAACGCGCTGCCGGTGAACTTAAAGCAATAGTTGGGTCAACAAGCCAGACTAACTTTGTCAAAATCGTTGATCCGGACACTTCTGACCCGGACTGTCGGTCCATTCAAACCATCATGAATCACGTGGTCAGGGCTGGGTATGGCTATGCAAACTATATCAGAAAACAATTTGGCGACGATTGGATTGAAAGAAAAGTGGATTATGGGTTGAATTCCCCTGAAGTGGCCTGCAAGGAACTCGACCTCATGTTAACTTATACCATCCAAACCCTGGAAAACAAATGGGATTTATCGTTTGAAGACATCGTAAATAACCGGATGAAAACTTCTTGGGGGCAGGACTATGACTTTGAACAATTGATGGAACACGCCATCGTCCATATCCTGCGGCACAGGCGACAGATTGAGCGGTTTTTGAATAAAATATTATTTACCACATAGTTCACAATAGATGTTTTCACACTTGTCCCGACCAATGTGGAGGGATAGTTCACATAGCCGTCAGGCAACAAACCTAAAAGGTGTTATGGAAGTCGAAAAAATCTTAGACTTTATCAGCAAAGGCCGAACAGACTACATCTTTCACTTACTCAGAATCCCTGACTGGAAGGAATTACTGCATCAAGGCCCCGTCAGGCCCTTGCAGTGGCTGGTCTACTACAACGATACGACAGCCCTCAGAGCCGTTTTAGAAGCAGGCGGCAACTTAGACAGCATTAACCTCAATGATGAATTGGGAAATGCCGCTTTTTTTGGCCATTGGAAAGTTTGCGATTTTTTGATTCAGCAGGGGGCAGACGTAAATGCCCGCGTTGAGCAAACTGATGAAACGCCACTTCACAGTGCGTTGGCCAAAGCCGGGCGCCCTTATTATTTGTATACAGTCCGACTGCTGGTGGAAAAAGGAGCGGATGTCAACGCTAAAACGATTCCGGGCATGGAAACCGGGGCTTTTATGCGGGATGTGCGGACGAAAGGGGAGACCCCATTGCACCGGGCTGCCGCTTATGCAGACGAAAAAACGATTGATTTCCTGATCAATCATGGCGCCAATAAGGAAGCCAAAGACGCCAATGGAGATTCTCCGCTGAGTTGGGCAAGCGAACACTTACGGCCGGGCAACATTTTGGCTTTGCTCGCCTATGGTGAACACAAGATCAGCGAGGCTCATAAAGCAAAAAACACAAGCGATCACGGTCAGGGGTGGGGTAGTGGCATGGATTGGAACTTGTTGGGGGAGTATTTGCCGGAAATGTAGTTTGAATTCTCCTTACCTTTACGGCAGCGTCTTAAGTCTAACGTCTAATATCTAACGTCTAACATCTACTTCCTAACCATCCATGTCGCCAACTTTTCATTCGTTAACCATCAAAGAAGTGCGCCGCGAAACCACTGACTGCGTGTCGGTGGCTTTTGAAACGCCGGAATCGCTGAAAGCCGACTACCACTTCATTCCCGGGCAATACCTGACCCTGAAAACGACCCTGAACGGCGAAGAAGCGCGGCGTTCCTACTCGATCTGCGCAGGCCCCAACGACGGCGAATTGCGCGTGGCCATCAAAAAAGTACCCGGCGGCCTGTTTTCTACTTTTGCCAACGAAAAACTACAAGCGGGAGACACCTTAGAAGTGATGACGCCGATGGGCAATTTCTACACCCCCATTGTTGCCACCCAAGCCAAAAACTACGCCGCTTTTGCAGCAGGCAGTGGCATCACGCCCATCCTTTCCATTATGAAAGCGGTGCTGGAAACGGAGCCCAAAAGCACCTTCACCCTGTTTTATGGAAACCGCACGGCTGATGCCGTAATTTTTAGGGAAGCCATCGAGGCGCTCAAAAACCGCTACATGGATCGTCTGAGCGTACATTACCTGCTCAGTCGGGAATACCCCGGCAGCGATTTGTTCTATGGGCGGATCACGGCGGAAAAATGCGGCGTTTTTTGTAAAACCCTGCTCGCCTGGGAAGCCACCGATGAATTTTTTCTCTGCGGCCCGGAAGAAATGGTGGAAGCCGTGCGCGATACCCTGGCTGGCTTGGGCGTAGATCCCCATAAAATTCACACGGAATTGTTCCAGGCTTCTACAGACAAACAAGCTGCTGCTCAAATTCAGGAACGTGTGGAGGCCCTGCCCGATATTGTTTCCACCGTTCGGGTGGTTTTGGATGGCAACAATTTTGAATTTGCCCTGCCGGCGCATGGCGATACGATCTTAGACGCTGCCATGAAAGCGGGCGCCGACCTGCCTTTTTCCTGCAAAGGTGGCGTTTGCAGCACCTGTCGCGCCAAACTTTTGGAAGGGAAGGTGATGATGGAAGTCAACTACGCCCTCGAAGCCGATGAACTGGAACAGGGTTATATTTTGACTTGCCAGGCGCATCCGCAAAGCGAAATGGTGGTGGTGGATTTTGATGCGTGAGTTGAAGATCGTAGTTTTGCCGCATCAAACGCTTCTTTTTCCATATCGCTTTTAAAGGACTCAACTACCACGGCTGGCAGCGACAGCCTTCCGCTGTGGGCGTGCAGGAGGTGATCGAAGGCGTGCTGACTAAGGTGGTCAAAGCGCCGGTTGCGATCAACGGTTGCGGGCGAACGGACGCGCAGGTACATGCGAGCCAATATATTTTTCACGCCGATTTAGAGGAAGACTTAGACCCTGAGTTATTGTATCGTCTTAACCGGACCCTGCCAAACGACATTGCCATTTTTGAGATCCTGCCTGTCCACGACAAAGCCCACGCCCGGTTTGATGCCACCCAACGCACGTACGATTATTTCATTCATACCAACAAAGACCCTTTTTTGCAGGGGAGCAGCGCCTTGTATTACGAGCACCACCTCGATTTGCTGAGCATGAAAGCGGCGGTGGATTTGTTGCCCCAATACAACGATTACTACGCTTTGTGTAAATCGCCGGCCAGTTTTGAACACACTATTTGTGAGGTCAGTTCTGCGCATTTGTGGGTCGCCAATGGCGGGGAACGGCTGCGGTTTCAGATCTCTTCCAATCGGTTCCTGACCGGCATGATCCGCATCATTGTGGGGCGTTTGCTGGAAATCGGAACCGGAAAATTAAGCGTGGAAGCATTTGAACAACACCTGCGCACGAAACAACCGCCACAGTTTATCACCCCGGCGAATCCGCAGGGGCTTTATTTGTCCAAGATCGTGTACCCGTACTTGGATTTGCCGCAACGGACGGAGTTTGCGGCGATTTTTCAGTATGAACGGGAGGGGTATTGGGGGGAGGTTTAACCCTCCTAAAACGGATACCCAATCGCCAAATTTATCACCATGCCTTTATCCGGTGGGGTAGGGGCATAAGGCACTTTTAAAGGGAAGGCAAAATCGAGGCGCAGCAGCAAAATGGTGAGGTCGAGGCGGATGCCAAAACCGGCGTCTACGGCCAATTCTTTCAAAAAATTGCGGCTGAATTTTGCGCCGGGCTTCAACGGGTCTTCGTTCAGGAGCCAGACGTTTCCGGCGTCTATAAACAAGGCGCCTTCAAAGATGCTGAACAGTTTGGGGCGGTATTCGGTGTTGAATTCCAGCTTGATGTCGCCCGACTGATCGGGGAGGAATAGCGCGTCGGGGCTGTCATTATTGGGTCGGATGTAACGGCCCGGCCCGACGGTGCGGCTTCTGAATCCCCGCAGGCTGTTGTTGCCGCCTGCAAAAAATTGCTTGACGAACGGAAGTTGCTGGCTGTTGCCATAAGGGACGCCAATGCCTATGATGAGGCGGTTGGCCCATTGACTGCGCCTGCTGATCTGCCGGTAATAACGCAAATCAAATTCGGTTTTTACAAATTGCGCAAACTGAACCCCGAACAGGGTTGCGATGTCGTCTGTTTTCCAGTTGGCGCCATGAAACAACCCTACAATATTGCCGGCCCAATCGAGTAAGCCATTGAAGTAAATACCGCTGCGATTGGCGGATGCGGCAAGCTGGTTGTAATTATAGTTATACGTTGATCCTACAATGAATTGCTGTTCAATGATTTTTGCCAACGAAGGATTGGTGGCGACGCTATCGGCGTATTGCTGCGAAACGTTCAATGCTTTTACGTAGTTGATGGCCACCGGATTCAACTGATGCTCCTTCTGCAAACTTTCTTTCCAGGCATAACCATAATTTCCGCGAAAGCTGTTGAGGGTATACAATTTTTGCCGGTTCAGGAGTTCATACCCCAGCAGCATATTGGTTCTCGGCACAAATTCGCCCCGACGCCGGATGCTCCAGAAAGGAATCACAAAACGCGGCACACTCAGCGTGCCCTCGGCGCCGACCCTGAACGTATTCGATCTTCCAAAATTGCCGCTGATCTGCACTTCCGTACCGCCGAAGATGTTGACGGACAATTGTTCTGCACCTCGGAAGGTGTTGCGGTTTCTCCAGCCCAAGGTAATTTGTGAGCCGGTCAGGTTGTTTGTTTTGGAGGTTCCAGTCAACTCTGCCCGGAGCGATTTTTTGGGCAATGGAGTGAGGTAATAATATGCATTCAGCCTGAGCTCGCCACTGTCCACGACGGTCTGAAATCTGTTTTTTACAAATTTAAAATTACCCAGATTAATGAGCCAGCTGAGTGTTGTATTGTGATCTTTTCTGCTGTACAAATCACCTGGCTGAAACTGCATACTTTGTTGAAAAACAATTGGTTTGTATAATTTAGCCGTATCAATGACATAATAGCCGTGCTGGAATTCGGCGTGCGCCCGAACGGTATCTTCTCCGGCGGAAGAAAGGTTGTAATTGGAGTAAATGAAGACATCGTTGATGCGGTAAGCTTGCTTCGCTTCTGCCGGGGTTTCCCGCTTGATCTTCATGTACAGGTTTACTTCGTTGTTGCCGATGGTGCTGTCGGTTTCAAGGAGCAGGTAGTCGCCGCTGAAGTAGTAAAAGCCCTTTTCTTTCAGCTCAAGGTCTATGCGGGTTCTTTCGCCTTTAATCAGGTCGAGGTTGAACGGCGCTCCGGGTTTTAACAGTGTTTTTGGCCGGGTCTCGCGAATGGCGTTGGCGAGGATACTGGTATCGGTTGGAAAAGCGATGCTTCGGATTTTATATTCCGGCCCCGTCAATATCTCGTATTCGGCACTTGCTTTTTTATGACTAACCGTGGTATCGCTGCGCACTTTTACATGAAAAAAGCCCCGGTTTTCCATGTAATTGTCTAATATTTCTACATTCAGGCCAAGGTCAACATCACTGAGCAGTACCGGAGCTTCTCCGTATTTGTTGCGCAGCCATTTGCCCAATCCTTTGTTGCTGCCAATATTATAAATCCAAAGTTTTAACGGCATGCCCAGTACTTTGGAATTTGGCCTGGGCCTTGGTAAATCCTTCAAAGTGCTGCGGATGGCTTTTTTCTGTTTTGCAGGCACATTGGTCTGGGTAATTTTTATGGTTGCTCCCGTATATAAATAATCATTTTCGGGAACGGTTTTAGTGGTGCTGCAACCAATAAACCCAAATGCCGGCAGCAGCACACATAAATATTGAATAATAATATGACCTTTAATTCTCATCATCCTCTTTGCGCGTATTGTTTATGGGATCCAATTTGCGCTCATCTGGAGCATTGGCGGGTTTTTCAGGGGGCGTATGCTCTCTTTCTTTTCTTCTTCTTTCTCTATTCGCGGCCTGTATTTTTTTTCTGTTTTCAAATATTTCTTTAAAAAGATTGTAATCAACGGACATGATAAAACTAACCCCGGTTTCTACGACATATCCTTCCACAATCCCTTCATATTCATTTCGGCGATAAGCCCGGATCACGTAGCGGCCATCCTGCGTCAAGGCATATTCTACATTCAGGTTGGGCGAAGTGCTGCTGCCCCCGGTTCCGGTTTGGTTGGTTTGGCGACCGCCTTCCAACTCAAAATTAGTGCCGATCGAAACGTTCAGCCGGTCGTTCAGCAATCGTTTGGATACGCCAACATTCAGGTCTGTTTTGTTTTGCAGGCTGCCTGAAGTATAATCTTCCGAGGAAACGACGTCAAAATTGATGTCTACCCCCGCAATCAGGTCGCCCGCTAAGTTGTTGAGTTGTTCGGTCAGCAGTTTGCTCACGCTTTGGCGCGCCAAAGAACCTGCATTGATGACGCCGCCCGCGCTTTCAAAAGGATTTTCCGACACAAACCGGTTCAGGAGCAACAAGGCAAATACCTGCTTGTTCAACTCCGAAGGTTCGGCCTTCAGTTGGTTCAACCGCAACTCTACCTGCCCTGCAATTTCATTATCTATGCGTACAGTGCTTTCTTCCGGCAAACGAATATCGAAGGTAAGAATCGGCTGCATCAACGGGCCGTCCATGTTCAGGAGCACTTCAAAAGGAAGCCGCTGCCGGTAGCGCAGGTCTGTCCGGGCAGCCGTGATCTGGTCTTGCACGAGTTCCGTGGCAGAAGTATTGGCGATGTAAACCGCAGTAATGTCCAAAGTAGCGTTGGTCGGTTCCCCGATCCAGGTAATTTTGCTGCCTCTTTGAATGTCGAAGCGGCGGCGAAGGAAATTGAACGACATTTCATAAGCGCCTGCATCTAATTCATACGAACCCGTGAGCGTTATTTTCCCGCTCTTATCTATACCGCCGGTCAAAACCGCATCGCCTTTCAGGGACAAAAAGTCTCCATTGCCTTCGTCAATCACTAAGTTCAGTTCAGCTTTTTTGTCAATTTCAATATTGGCAGACAGTTCCATGCCCAGGATGGACGTTTTGTTCAACGTGTCCATCGCAGCTAAAAATAGAGAATCGTTGACCGGCGCGTCTTTATCCACAAATACCACAATTCCTTCCCGCTCCACCACGCCCGGCTGCGATTGAGGGAGCACCACCGTCAGTTTTGTCCCTTCATTGATTCGGAGATTTCCGTCCACAACCGGCGCTGCTTCTGTACCGGTAATTTTTAAATTGGTATCAAAGTAAAGTTGCCCGTAATAGAGTTTGTTGTCTTTTTTGGTGCTGTTCAAAGCCCTGAAATTCCGTGCCCGCACATTTAGGTCAAACTTGTAAGTCAAATAATTTGTGGTCAACGCCGACCCATTGATGGTGAGCCGGTTTTCAGCGGAATCTCTTACCGTAAAGGAATTAAACCGCAACCCGGTGTTGTCTACTGCAATGATTTGTTCGTTGTCAATTTTGATTTGATTATTCAGCATCGAAATGATCAAACTCGTCTCATTGAAGCTGAGGCGACCGTCAATATCCGGAGTCTTTAGGGTGCCACCCACTTTTACATTGCCACTCAGGAACCCTTTCCCCTCCCGGAAGCTGCCCATGCCTGCTCCTTCCAGCGTATTGAGCTGCAAACTCCGGATGGCGAGGTTCAAATCCATATTGCTGTTGTCCTGCGGCTTGAGGTAGTAGTTGCCGGTGAGCGCCACATCGTTTCCGCGGCCTGTGATCGTAACATTGGTGGCAAAAATATTGGATTTCGTATTGTCAATTTTTGCGTTTACATCGCCGATGGTATCACTTTTAATCGCCAGGTTATTGATGGTAAGATCGGTAGTGAAATTTGGCTGCGTGGTGAGGTCGTTTAATAAAATGTTCCCGTTCAGTGTGCCGTCTGCCAGCAAAGAATCGGGTTGTATAAAACCAGTCAGGGTGGCCAGCCTGAAATCGGCAAACCGGATCTCCATCTGACTGTTTGCCGTAGTGTCCGGACTATTGATGATCAGGTGCTGGCCGTCTTTGCTGAGATCGAAGTTGTGGGCATTGACTAAAGTTGGCCCGAAGCGGATCAGGTTATCGTCGTTGATGTTCCAGAGGGCATAATTCAACAATAAACTATCCTGCCGAAGGGACAAGGCGAACTGGCTTCCTGGTTCCTTTGCCAAAAGGCCCTGTAGTTTGTATTTATCGCGGTTGGCTTCGTCGCCGATCCGCAGGTCAAAATCAATTTGATCATTGGCAAGGTCTGCACGAAGCCGTGTGCCAACTAATGCCAGGCTTTCGCCGCTGCTGATCCGGCCTGCGTTGGTAACCACCCGAAGCCGCTCGCCTTGGGTGTTTGCCGTCATTTTCAGGTCAATAAGGGTATTGGTGCCTAAGGAAATATAGGGCGCCGTCAGGTTTGCATTCCATCCGTCGGTGCTGGAAAAATCGGCAGCAAGGGCGATGTCATCCAAACGCGTCAAATTAGATAAAAAAGCATGGATGGCCGGATGATCTACAATCGTTGCGGCAATGGTGAAATTGTATGGATCGGGTACGGCAGTTGTTGTATCCGTACTGATCGCATAATACGGCTGGATGGCATTGATGAAAATAGCCCCCAATTGCGTCAGTTTGTATTCGCCGTTGATGTTTGCATTGACAAAATCAGTCTTTAAAACAAGGCTTTGCAGGTTGTTTTCATGCACGGCAATCACTTGAACGGAGTCTAAATTTACCCGTTGGTTGTTGGCGACCAGCAAAGAATTGGTGATGTAAATCTGACCGTTCAACGAATCCATATTCAGTTCCGGGAAATTGGCGGAAATCTCTCCCCGGTAGATCATAGCATCTTCGGTCAGGCGCAGCGGGCGGGTTTTGATGCTGTCAATCGAAGCGGTTATTTGAATGCCGGGATGGGTTCCTCCCAGGTTGCCTTTAGCCTTGAAGGCAAAGTGAAGATTAGGATCCTTCATCCCGCCCTTAGCGGTAAATTGCTGGTTGGCAATGGCGCCCTCCAAACGGATATTACGGTAGTTGTACTTGTTGTATTCCGCGCGGTAGACCACCCCATTGATTTCGGCGACTGCTTTTTTGGGATTAAACCCTTTGCCTTCCACGATAAAATCCGCAGTGACCGTTCCAACGGTTTCCGACTGCTGAATGAAGCGACCAACGTCTAACGCATGGGTTGAGACCTCTGCGCTGTACGTGGCGGTGTTTGGATTGGTCGCATTCGCGATGGTGCAGTTCACGCTGGCGTCGCCAAAGGTGGTATTCAGGCTAATATTGGCATACATCTTGGCAACCCCGCCTTTCAGGATGCCTTTCAGCGACAGGGCTTCCGGAAGGGTAATCTTATCGGGCATACTTTTGGGCGGCGCAAACAGCAGGATGTCGTTGCGGGTCGTGCTGAGGTCTACGATGTTCAAATCGGCAGCCATGTTTTTTGGGTCGGAAGCATTGGTCAGCGTTCCGGAAAGGTCGGCACGGGTGTTTTGAAAACCGCTGAATTGCAGTTCGTAAATATTCATCTGAGCAAGGCTGCCATGGATCCGGCTATTGATGAAAAAAACAGCTTCGGGGTCTTTGAATGCAGGCTGCTTGGCCAGATCGGGCACAAAAGTCAAAATATCTTTCACCAGAACGCGGCTGTTGTCGAGGTCTAAACTAAACTCCGCCACTGCCGGATCTTTTTGTAAAGCTTGCAGTGAAGGATAGCGAACGGTTGCACTGCGTTTGATTTCGGAGCCGGGGGTTCGGATGTAGAGGTTGCTCAGTCGCGCACCCTGGTTGGTATATTGCAGGTCTGCGTTCAAGGCATTGAGTACAAAGCCGCTGCGTTCCCGCATCGCGCCTTTGAAAATATTGGCGACGATGGTATCCCGGTTGAACAGGAATTTATTGGCGTGTAAAGTCAGGTTGCGGATGCCCAAATGCGCATAATCCATGCCGCTGCTTTTGCGGGGTTTGGTGTTGTCATCAAAAACAAAGCGGTTGTTGTTCAGCCGGATGTCGCCGACTGTAATTTTCCAGGGCAGGTAGGTTGTTTCAATTTCCTGGTCGGTTTGGGTGGTCAGTTTGATGACTTCAGAATCGCCTTTGCTGTTCAGGGTGACCATGCCGTCCAACTCGTTCAATTCCACTTTCCGGATGGCAATCAGGCTTTTTTTTAGGTCAATGGTTGCCGGGAAAATTTTAAGGTCTTTAAATTTGAACTTTGTGTTGACGGCGGATACCTCGTTGCTGTAACCGATGTCTATATCATGCAGGTGGATTTCCCGATTGGTCAATTTAAAATACTGAGTCACTTCGTTTGTCACGCCGGGGTCGGGGTTGGTATTGACAACCGGGATTTCTAACGGGGTGGTCTGTTTCATCCGGCCCCTTACGCCGCTGAGGTAAATCCGTGGCACATCGTATGCTAAGTTAGCGGGGTCAAATTGATCTATATCGGTATCAAAATGCCCGAGGTAAATATCGGCGTCGTTGCCGGTGACGACGTCAAAATACACGACTCTGGTATCGTTAATAATGATTTTTTCAATGGCCATTTTCATGCCGGTTGTATCGTTGGCAGGTTTGGCTTGTTCGCTTGCAAAAGCGTCAATAATAAATTGGAAATTGAAAAGGGTGTCTGGTAACTGCCGCTTTATTTTGGCCGTAATTCCGTCTAAATTAATTTCGTTGATTTGAATTTCGTTGTTCAGTAATTGAAACAAATCAATGTCCACCTTTAATTGGCGACCGGCCAACAACGTATCCCGAGTTTGGTCTTCTATATAAACCCCTTCCAGCACCAGCATCTTAGGGAAGGTGATATCTAACCCACTAATGGCTACTTTGGTATCCAATTTTTGTTCCAGAAAGGAGACGACCTTTTTCCGGGCAAAATTTTGCACCGGCGCAGTTTGGATCAACAGGAGAACGATGAGGATCAGAGATAGAATGGACAAAAACAGGATCGCGAAACCTCTGCCTATTTTTGCGACCAGCGTTCTTTTCTTTTTTGTCTCTTTGTTTGATTGCATATCATAACTTCACAGAGGTGGAGTTTTGCAAAGGTATCGTTTTCGCAATCGGGCAGGGTTACATAATTGTGCGGGAAAGTTGTATAATTCACATATTTCACAACAGTTGAGTTGTATGTTCTCCGTTTAGGAAACATGAGCAGTAGTTCATTATCCTGCGATTAGGATTTATTTTTATGAATTGTAATTTCAAGCTTTTCCATATCAATACAAAATTTGCATCCAGCAAAAAAATCTAAGCCAAGCACGCCATGTATTTCAGAAAGTATGCCATTCACTAAAAAATCATAAATTTATAGTTTTTGGTTTTTTTCCCAGTAAATATTGTCATAGCTGATTGGAAATGTGCTCTCCAATTTATATGGCTGTATGCAATTTCTCGTTTATCTTTACTGTGGAATACCACAACACCCCCAAGTACAGAAGTGCCTGCCAACGTTGGATTTCCAACTAACACCCATTCATCTGGATATTGTTCTTTAATTTGCTCAATAGTTAATTGTTGTGTATTCATTTTATATGTTATGTTTGACAACAATAGCACCCAGTTGTCTGGCAAATATAGGGGAAAAGAATAGAGCGCGCAATAGTAGCAGGCGTGAATAAGCTTCGTTTTATCTCTAAAATCCTTTTAACTTAAACCATGCATCCCCCTTGTCAGGCATTCGTTCTATGACGTTTTTCCCACTCCCAAAGCCTTGTCAATCGCTGATGTCAAATTCTTTCGAGACACATCCTGATACGGCCTATACCCAAAGCATACATGGCGCACAATGTGACAAAGACCCTCTACTGTTTGTCTATTTCGCCCGCACCACGACAGCCTGACCACTTGCTGACTTGGCCTTCATCCCCCTGCAATCCCACAATGGGCTGTAGTCGTCGCCTTCACGGACATAGCGGCAGTTCATTACCTCGGCGCCGTTTTTGTCTTTAACCGAAAAAGGATGGCTCGACAGTACCTTGCCGGAAATCAGCTCGGTATGGCAGATGAGTTCCAGTCCAGCGCCGTTCCAATAGAAATAAGTTTTTTCGATGCCCGCCCAGCAACCGATGGTCATGGTGCTCGCTTCGATCACGAGCGCGTTATTGGCAGCCGGCACATTCAGGATGCGCAGCAACGAACTGGAACCGCAGTCTTCAAACAGGCACAGGCCCGGCACATCGCTGCGGTGCAGCACGCGGCCTTTTTGCAAAATGCGGAGTTCGCCGTGGATATCGGTGAGTTTTTTGCGGGGTTTGGAAGAGACGCCCAGCAGCACAAATTCGGCTTTCCCATCGCCCGTCAGATCGGCCTTGCGCCAGCCTTTGGCGATGTGCCCACCCCAGACGTAGCCCTGAAATGCTTTCCCGGCGGCGTCCTGGCCTTTCACGCGGTACCAGAAATCGCCGTAGCCATTGATTTCTTCCGTTGGCCATGCAGCGTCAGTTGCGTAGCCGATATTTTTCAGGGAATGGCCGTTGCTGAGGGTGGTGATGATTTTTGAGTTGCGGCTTGCGCCGGAATGCACAGCGACTTTGTCTCCGAAGGCGTAGAGGGTGGCGCCATTGGAATAGAGTTGTTCAACCTGCGAGTGGCGGTGAAACCAGTCGAAATATGCTTCCCACTCGCCGCCAATTGTGCGGGTTTGGGGCATAGAAGCATTGGCAAATAGGGAGGATGCAAGAGCAATGAAGAGCATTTTCATGGGAGACGTTTTTAATTCATAGGGATAAAAGACCAGCAATGCTGGAGGATGCTACATCTTAATACGCACAAAAGGTAGTCGCGTTACTACGATACTAGTACAAAAAGTACGTTTCCGTCAAATAATCCTGTCCGGGAAGGTGTGAAGCGTGTATTTGTAATAGCTTGTTCTGGAATTCCCGAACAAGTTATAGACTCACTCAATCTTATAAGAACGCGTCAGAAGTTAAAATTCTTTTAAAAGGTAACGGTTTTTTTAAATTTTCTTCAAATTTTCTTTGTGGAAAGGCCATTCCCGCCAATTAAAAAGTTGACTTAACGCCTGTATTTGTAATTTTTGAGTCCGAAAGAATTTGAACCGTTTTTTGGAGCCAGGCATAACTCCATTTAGCCGAGTGTCTGTCTTTTAGCGTTCGATAGCTGCGGTCGTTGAGCGAAGTCGAAACGAACGCAGCTATCGGACGCTAAAAACAGACACGACTACTTGTTGCGTAAACGGTCGAAACATAATTTACTAATGAGACCAATATCAGCGGCATGCAGTGCAGCTTCGCGGTAGTTCCGGATAAGGCGGATGTCTACATCGGCGACTTCCCGAATCAGTTGTGCCACGCGCTGGGAGCGCTTGATGTGTCGGACGTCGCGGATGTAGATGGCGCGCACCTGTCCGGGGAAAGCTCTCGACAATTCGAGGTAGATATCTGCGTCGTTTTCGCCGCTGTCGCCAATGAAGACAAACGGAAGGTGTGGGTAAGTGCGCAGGATACGCGCTGCATGCTCATACTTGTGCCCCTTGTAGCCAACCGGACTGGCTTGGTATGGGATGCCGAAGTCGCGCAGCAGGATGGGGCCTTTTGGCAAATCGTTGATAATCAAAAAATCTTCCAGCAGGTCGTACAAATTCCAGGGGCTGTTGGAAACGTAGAAAAAAGGATTGGAGGACTTTTCTTTCGGACCGCGCCCAAGCGCTTGATAAAATGCACTCACCTCGCTGAAGGCTTTGCGGGAGTTGGCATTTTTCATAAAAGTAAGGTACAACATTCTGAGCTTGAGCAGCGAGGTGACGTCTGTTTTCAAAATGGTGTCGTCAATATCGCTGATAACGCCAAAACCGGCATTTCGCGGAAGCAGCAAGTCTGTCGGGCAGATCAGTTCTCCGGAACTGTAATAAGGCGATTTCAGGGTGATCTGCGCCTCCGTCCATGAAGTTTTCAGCCCTTGCAGTTTTTTTGAGAGATCCGCCTCCAAATGAAAATAGCCTTCCAGGTCGCTCGTTACCTCAAATACATTATTGCCGATGCGCACCTCCAGTTCCGCATCGTTCACTTCGTGGCTGTTGAAGCGGCGCAGGGTTTTCACAAAATTTTGCCAGGCCGTGTCCTTGTCGTTCGACCGGAAAATACTGCGCGTTTGCAAGACCCGTCCATTCAGAAAAACCCGGTCAGGCCGACCATACGCCCGATAGGCCATGATGGCTGGCTGCGTGGTGAAACGAATCCCCAATAGCCCATATATCCTCGAAATTAACCTCCGAAGATTCACTTTAGCGCGTCGCATCATTCGCCATTTCAAACCGGACTGCCCCATTAGTAGCTACTTTTTTCGGTGTGAAAATAGGATATTTCCGCATGGGACAAAGTTCCTGCTTCTCAAGCAATCTGGCACAGGGTTTTGTTCCTTGTCAGAAAGTTTTAAATTTGGAGGTGTAAACGATGCTACCGGACATTTCTTATAATCGGGATGAAACGTAGCAACGTGTGGATACGTTTACTAAACTTTTAAAGTTTGGTAAACGTTGGGCAAAGTTGGGCAAATAAAAAATCAACAAGAATGCTGGATCATCTCGTCGTACAAAACTACCGCCTTTTCAAAGACCTGAACATTCCAAAGTTGGGGCAGGTCAACCTTGTTACTGGCAAAAACAATGCGGGGAAGAGTACGTTGCTGGAGGTGATTCGGATTTGGGCGAGTAGGGGGAATAGTAGTGTGGTGAATAGTATACTTGATAAAAGAGGAGATTGGAAAGATGGTGATGAAGAAGGTACGTATGCTGCGTTATTTACAAATCAGAATATTAGTAAACATAATCTCAGTACAGATGTATTCATAAACGATTTTTATATAGGATTTGATTACGATCATGAGGATGAAGCATATGCACTACTTTTGAGAAAAGAGGAAAATGTAGAAGACAATCGCCATCCAACTGGTTTTGACATAGTCAATTTTGATTTTATCGGATTTCAAAAAGGTGACAAAAATTACCCGCAAGACAAAGCCATCTTCATCCCCCCCAGTGCGGATTTTGACAACACCAGCCTTTGGGATAAAATAGAATTAACTCCTCGCGAAGACGATGTGAAGCATATCCTGCGCATTATCATACCGGATCTCATGGATTTGGGCATCAGTAAAAAAGGCGCAAAAGTCCGCCTCAAAAACTCCGAAATCCCAGCCCCACTCAAAAACTTCGGTGAAGGCACTAACCGTCTGCTCATGATTGCCTTAGCTTTGGTATCCGCCAAAGACAATATTCTTTTAATTGATGAAATTGATTTGGGACTGCACTACACGGTTCACAAAAAGCTGTGGGAAATTATTTTTCAGTTTGCAAAAGAATGGAATATACAAGTATTTGGAACTACGCATAGCCAGGATTGCCTTTCCGCTTTCACTTCTGTGGCTAACAGGAAAGAGTATGCAGAAATGGGAATGTCTTTACGACTTCAAAGAGAAAAAGACAACGTCATTGCAGTTGATTATTCGCCGGAAGAGCTGGAAGATGCGCTTGCCGCAAATATAGAAACGCGCTAAAGCCATGGCACAAAGATTGATTGTAGAGGGCATAAATGATGCTATAGTCATTGCTGAGTATTGGCAATCTTGTGGCTTAAAAGATGTAAAAGGCCATGAAGGAAAAGATGAGTTTAAAGAATTTGCAAAACCATCAAATAGCAAAGATCAATTAAAGAAAGATCTTAAGCTAATATTAAAAGGTGATCTATCCGATATTGAAAGTATAGGTGTTGTTGTTGACGCTGATCAAAGCCCACTTTCAACGTGGCAGTCAATTAAGCGAATATTGGAAGCTTCCGGGTATACAAATCTTGCATCTACGCCAGCTGCTGAAGGTGTCATTATTTCTCAACCTCCCCGTCCAAAAATTGGAGTATGGATCATGCCCGACAATCAAAACCCCGGATACCTTGAACATTTTTTCCAGACTCTAATCAAAGCGGATGACAGCTTACAGCTTCCTGTCAATACAGCAATTCAATCACTTTATGATCAAAATTTAGTGAGATTTCCAGACATACGGAAGCAAAAAGCATTTGTCCACACCTGGTTATCCTGGCAGGAAATGCCAGGTGAACCCATGGGAAGGACGCTCAAAGGGAAAGCGGGCTTTTTCGACCTTGGGCAACCAACCGCTCAAGCTTTCCTTGCTTGGTCCAAACAAGTTTTTCAATTTACAGAAGAATAAAAATATGCGTGAATATCACGACCTCCTCCGCCACATCCTCCAAAACGGCGCCCGCAAAGACGACCGCACCGGCACCGGCACCCTCAGCGTATTCGGCTATCAAATGCGCTTCGACCTGGAGGCGGGGTTTCCCATGCTTACCACCAAAAAACTACACCTGCGCTCCATTGTGTATGAACTGCTGTGGTTTTTAAAAGGCGATACCAATATTGGCTACCTGAACGACAACAAAGTCTCCATCTGGAATGAGTGGGCCGATGAAAACGGCGATTTGGGCCCCGTTTATGGCAAACAATGGGTGGCCTGGGAAACGGCAGACGGCAAGCAGATCAACCAGATCGAACGGGCGGTGCATGACTTGCGCACCAACCCCGACTCGCGCCGCATCATCGTCAGCGCCTGGAATGTTGGCGACCTCGGGAAAATGGCCCTTTCGCCCTGTCACGCGCTGTTTCAGTTCTACGTCGCAAACGGAAGGCTTTCCTGCCAGTTGTACCAGCGCAGCGCCGATGTTTTCCTCGGCGTGCCGTTCAACATCGCATCCTACGCCCTGTTCACGATGATGATGGCCCAGGTTTGCGGCCTGCGCCCCGGCGAATTCATCTGGACCGGCGGCGACACGCATCTATACGTCAATCATTTAGAGCAAGTGAATTTGCAGCTTTCCCGCGACCCGCGCCCGCTGCCTACCGTCCGGATCAACCCGGAGGTAAAGGATATTTTCGCGTTCCAATTCGAAGATTTTGAATTGCTGAACTACGACCCGCACCCGCATATTAAAGCGCCGGTAGCGGTGTGATAGTTGAGGATTTGAGGAACTGAGGATTTGAGTATTTGATGAGGATTCGACGGGAAATGTCGAATACTCAAATACTCAAATCACCAAATACTCACCCTTCAAATACTCACCCTTCAAATCAATTTCCCCGAGGGTTCAAAAAATTCTCCAGATCCGGAAAAACACCGGTTTGTTGCTTGGCGATGTCTTTGTCCACGCGTTCGCCATTGAGGTAAACGACGATATAAGCGCCCGAAAACCCTTTGCCGAGGATGGATTGGCGGAAAGCCTCCGCTTCAGAATAGGATTCAAACGCCCCCAGGGTGTAGCGGTAAAACTCGAAATTGGGCGTTTTTTCAGCCATCGGGTAGGGCTGCGCTGCAAAAGCGCTGCTGCCGTATTCGCCTTTGGAAGAAGCGACCTGCACTTTATACACCAAATCTTTATTGGTGGTCAATCCAGGGGCCACTGATTTATAATTGTTGCCAATGACGGGCACCTGACCCTGTACGGGCAAATCGCGGGTGTTGCGAAAAGCAAATTCTACCTGGTAGCCGCCAGCCGATCGGGGGCGACTCAAACTTCGCATGAAGACAGCGGCTGACGAAACGCCTTTATTGGTGAGGTAATCCACCGCTTTTTCTGCCTGCCGGATGGCTTGAAAAATTCCTTTGTTTGTGGGCTTGGCTTCCGGGGCGTAGGCCGTTACAATCAGTCGGAGTTGCGGGTATTGCAACAGCAGGCTGGCTAACCGATCGAGCATGCCTTTGTCTTTCGCAGACAGCGCCGATTCAGTATTGGCCAGCGTAATAGCATCAAAGGTATAACCTTGAGGTTTGGTCGGGGGCGGATTGGTTGATTTAGTGGGCTTTGCCGGCGCCGGATCCGGTTCAATGGGTGCGGGTTCGTAAGCAAATTGCGGCGGTTCCATTTCCATCAAAAACTCCTGAAAATAGCCGATGTAAATATCGCGCATCCCAAAGCCATCTTTTCGGGCAGAGGAAAAGAAAGCGGTAAAACCGTCGCGGGAAATGCGAAAATGGGTATCGTCGCTGGCCGAATTGATCGGGATGCCCACATTCATGGGCACGGTCCAGATATTTGGACTTGGGTTGTACACACTTCTGAATACATCGAAACCGCCCACGCTTTTGTAGCTGTCGTTCGAACTGAAATAGAGGGTTCTGCCGTCCATTGCCAAAAACGGAGTCGTCTCATCGTAAGGCGTGTTGATGGGCTGCCCCAGGTTTTGCGGCGCAGTCCAGACGCCTTTTCGGAAAGCAACGCGGTAGAGATCTAATCCCCCGAAACCGCCGGGCAATCGGGCTGCAAAAATGATCAGGGTGTCGTTGTAGAAAAAAGGCGACCCATATTTCGTGCGCACTTCGGCAGGTCCCAAAAAAGGATCGGCGCTCAACGTGCGCGCCTCCAATTGCCGGAAGGTGTCTATCAGGATCGCGCCATTGTCAAAATTCCAGCCCTGGTAATACAAAAGCGCCTGCCCATCGCGGTTGAAATCGAGCAATACTTCGTGTTTGGGGCTGTTGAGCAGGTAATGCATGGGCTCCGGTTCGAGCCAGATTCCACTTTCTGAGCGACTGGCGTAGATGTCGGAAAAATACTGCCCATAACGCTCGTCTTGAGCCCCCCGGGCATTGCGCAACCCGCCCGTGCTGCTTTTTCGGGCTGCTGAAAAATAAATTTTGTTGTAGTTGGTTGGGCTGGGAATCGGCGCAAATTCATCGCCATCGGAATTGGCCTGGGGACCGAGATTTTCCACCAGAGCTGCCGAAGTTTTGAACTGGAGTTCAATCCCATTGGCGCAGCGGCGGATTTCTTCGCGCACCATCTGGCGGTGCGGGTGGTCGGATTTGATGGTTTTAAGGTAGAGTTTGAAATAATTAGTGGCTTCCTCAAACTGATGCCGGGCATGGTAGACTTTTCCCAGGTAGAGCCAGCACTCCTGATAGGGTGACTTGGCGCCCTCCGTCATGGCTTTCAAATGTTCCAGCGCCTTGTCCAACTGGTTGAGCTGGTAATAACTGACCGCCAGCATCAGCCGCGCTTCCTTGTCGTCGCGGATGAGGGATTTGGCATTTGCCAGCAGGGTTGCTGCATCGGCAAAACGTTCGCGGGTAAACAGGGTTTGGGCCTCTGCTTTTTTTTCGCTGTCGCTGAAAGGTTGCGCAAAAGCGC
>JBJXFD010000340.1:0-20188 GCA_046153985.1 Saprospiraceae bacterium | reverse complement strand
ACTTTCCCTGCTATCTGCTGTGCAGAATACGCGGCGTTTTCCGACATCATGCAACTGGAGCAGGAAGGAAATGATGACGACGAGGTGATGCGGCACTTGGTTTAACAGATAAAGCAATTAACGATTGGTTCCCGCGAAGTTCGTTGGGTTAGCAACACAGGAGATTGTTTCCCGCAAAGGCCGCAAAGGTCTCGCAAAGGGCGCTAAGGCGGCATCACACTTTGCTGACTTTTGTTTGAAATTTTAGTTGCAACAACTTCTCTAAAGCAGGGACGTCATGCTTTGCGGCCTTTGCGTATCCTCTGCGACCTCTGCGGGAAATTTTAGACGCGAGGCCGCAAAGAGGCCTTCTCCCTAATGCGCTTCCCGCCAGTTTTCTCCCACCCCCATCTCCACCAAAATCGGCACCTTCAGGTTCGGCATGGCCTTGCTCATGCGGGTTTCGATGATGGGTTTGATGGCCTCTAACTCCGGTTTGTACACATCGAAAACCAATTCGTCATGTACCTGAAGGATCATTCGCGAACGGAAATTACCCGCGTTCAGGTCTTCATGGATGCCGATCATGGCAATTTTGATCATATCTGCGGCGGAACCCTGAATGGGCGTATTGATGGCAATGCGCTCCGCTAAACTGCGGTCGAGGGAGTTGTGCGAGTTGATGTCGCGCAGGTGGCGGCGGCGCCCCATGAGGGTCATGACGTAGCCATTTTTACGGGCTTCTTCCACCACCTGTTCCATGTAAATTTTCAAGCCTTTGTACTGACTGAAGTATTGGGTGATCAAATCCGTCGCTTCGGTGCGTTTGATGCCCAACTGGCGCGACAGGTTTGTTGCCCCGGCGCCATATATGATGCTGAAATTCACCGTTTTGGCGCGGTAACGTTGCTCGCGGGTCACTTCCTCAAAAGGCACGCCAAATACCCGGGCTGCCGTAGCGCTGTGGATGTCCTGGTTGGCCTGGAAAGCCTCCAGCATGGCCTCGTCGCCGCTGAGTTCAGCGATCAGTCGCAGTTCGATTTGCGAATAGTCAGCAGAAAGCAACACGTGATCCGCGTCGCGGGGGATGAACGCCTCGCGCACTTTAGCGCCTTCCGGCGTGCGCACGGGGATATTTTGCAGGTTTGGGTTGTTGGAGCTCAACCGCCCCGTGGCGGCCAGCGCCTGGTTGAACGAGCTGTGCACCCGGCCTGTGCGCGGATTCACTAAGCGCGGCAGAGCATCCACATAGGTGGATTTCAACTTTGACAGTCCGCGGTAATGCAGAATGGTTTCGATGATGGGATGCGCGGCGGATAGCTCCGAGAGCTTGTCTTCGTCGGTGGAATATTGGCCGGTTTGCGTTTTTTTCCAGCGGTAAGGGATTTTCAGGCGCTCGAACAGCACCTCCCCCACTTGTTTCGGCGACCCGATGTTGAAATGTACGCCGGCTTGTTCGTAAATTTCCTTTTCCACTTTCAGGATTCCAACATTCAACTCTTCTGAGTATTTTTCCAAAAATGCGCTGTTGATGTTGATGCCTTCGGTTTCGATGCCCACCAGCACCCGGATCAGGGGCCGCTCGATGGTTTCGTAGAGGGTTTCCAACCCTTCTTCTTTCAGACGTGGTTCTAAGTATTCGCGCAACTGCCAGGTGACGTCGGCGTCTTCCGCAGCGTATTCTTTTACTTTTTCCAAAGGCGCATCGCGCATGGTGAGCTGGCCTTTGCCTTTTTTGCCAATCAGCGTTTCGATAGAAACGGGCTTGTATTTCAGGAAAGTTTCCGACAGGTAATCCATATTGTGGCGCTGTTCGGGTTCCAGCAGGTAGTGCGCCACCATCGTATCAAAATAATGGCCTTCCACTTCCACGCCGTAGTTTTTGAGCATGATGGCGTCGTATTTGATGTTTTGGCCTGTTTTCCCAACCTTATCCGATTCAAACAGGGCTTTAAACTCCATCACCAACGCCGTTGCCGCAGCGCGATCGGCGGGTACGGGCACGTAGTACGCTTCTTTTGCCTTTACGGCAAATGACATGCCGACCAACTCTGCGAGGTTGGGGTCTATATCGGTCGTTTCCGTATCAAAACAAAAATGCTTTTGTTTGCCCAACAGGGCCAGCAGTGTGGCGCGTTGCTCCGGGGTTTCCACTAAGTGGTATTCGTGGGGGGTGTTGAAGATATCGTGTTCCGCCACCGAATGGGCTGACAGGCTGGTCGTTTTGACCGCTGCCGGAGCAGAACTGGCAGCCGGCTGGTCGTCGAACAGGTTGCCCTGGCGGGAAGCGGGCGCCGGAGCTGGCGCGCCCTCTTCGTCTTCGCCAAGAATTTGTTTGGCTAAGCTCCGGAATTCCAATTCTTTAAAAACCGCAGATAACATGTCGCGGTCCAAGGGGTCGAGGTTAAAACTTTCGGCGTCGAACTGAATCGGAACCGAAGTATCTATGATGGCTAATTTTTTGGACAACAAACCCTGTTCGGCGAATTGCTCGACAATTTCTTTCTGTTTGCCCTTCAGTTGATCGGCATTGGCAATGAGGTTTTCCACCGTATCGAATTGTTCCAGCAGTTTGGCCGCCGTTTTTTCGCCAATCCCGGGCAGGCCCGGAATATTGTCCACGCTGTCGCCCATCAGGCCGAGCAGGTCGGCTACCTGATCCACGCGTTTGATCTGCCAGTTTTCCGTCACCTCTTTTTCGCCCCAGATGTCAATGCCATTGCCCTGGCGCGAGGGTTTGTAAAGAAAAATATTGGGAGAAACCAACTGCCCAAAGTCTTTGTCGGGCGTCACCATGTAAACCGTATAGCCTTCTTTTTCAGCTTGTTTGGCTAGGGTGCCGATTACATCGTCCGCTTCAAAGCCTTCTGCGGTCACAATCGGGATTTTGAATCCACGGACGATTTGCATGATATAGGGGAACGCCGTGGTGATGTCTGCGGGCTGCGATTCGCGGTTGGCTTTATACGGCTCGTACATTTTGTGGCGGAAAGTAGGCCCGGAAAGGTCAAAAGCGACCGCAATATGGGTTGGCTTTTGCGATTGCATCAGGTCCCACAGCGCACGCGTGAATCCCGTCACCGCCGAGGTATTGATGCCTTTGGAATTGATGAGGGGCCGGGCAATAAAAGCATAATGGGCCCGGTAAACCAAAGCGTGGCCATCGAGCAGGAAAAGGCGTTTGTCAGTCATGGTGAGCTAGAGATGTTAGATGTTAGACTTGAGATGTTAGACAGGTAAATGATTCATTAGATTTTCAACAAAAATACAATTTTTTATTGATCCAAAACATCAGGCAACACTTCCTTTTCCTCCGCATTCCCCGGAAAAGGCTCCAGTACCCAGGCATTGTCCAAATACAAAACCCCGGCGATGATGCAGCTATAGACCAGCACGGAAAAGCCGGAAAGGAGCGCTATGTATGCTGCATCAAACAAGTCGCGTCTGCTGGAAACGACAATCGCGAGCAGCCCCGTCCACGTGATCCCAATGAGCCAGAAAAGGGCAGTAAAAAAAACCACCGCCCATTTTTGGCGGATTAAAAGCGCGAGTGCGGGTACCAAAACGATTAAGCTGGCGATGATACAAAAATTGCGGAACATTATGGCTTCCCGATCCACCGCGCCAGCACCAGAATACAACACATTTCTGGTTGATTCCTGCTGAAAAAACAAGGCAAACACCAGTAAAGAAAGGCTGACGCTCATCATCAGGATGCTAAAGAGTTGGATCAGCGTGAGGCGGTTCCTGGAGTTGCTGAGGAAAAGAATGCCAACGGCCAAAAAAATATAAATTAATACGGAAATGCCCGCAATGGCAATCCACCAGGAAACCGGATCGCTGTAAAGCTGGCGGGAAATGTACCAAACCACGCCCAACCAAACAATGCCCGCCAGCCAAAACAGGCTAATGAAGCCCTGAATGGCCCATTTTTTCAACGTCAGCAAGCCAATGGAAAGGACCACCACCGAAGTACCGGCCAGTAGAAAACCATTTCTGACCCAGATCAACTCCAAGTCGGGCTCAGGATCGTAGGCCAGGTTCGAAGCAATTGAATACTGAACAATCCAGGCAAGGACGAGCATGAAAACAGCAATGCCCATCATCAGGATGAGAAAAATATGAGTGGGAAGCAGGCGGTTTCGAGTCATTTTCAGGCGTAGGTTGGTTGTCAAGTTGCTCTTTTACGAATCCAAAGCCCGAACGAAGATATAGAAAGCTTTATTTGCCTGCAAGGCCTGCGATAAATAAAGCAATTGCTTCGTCCGGGTGGATCGCGTTGTAGCGGGAACTTCCTTTTAATTTATGCCCTCAGGCCAGCCACAAAAAGCGCAAAAGCCGTGTCTACATTGATAACTTTTGTTCTATTGTTTGCTTTTTCCGGAAAGGAAAAGGAGACTTCCGTTTTTCCGCTTTTAACGTTGACCACGTTGATATTCAGGAAGTTGATCCGATTTCCAAAAATACTGCTGTACTGGTATTTGATGACATAATCCGCCGGTTTGTCGTCAGTAAAGCGTATAGCCATCATTTCGTGATTGGGTACTTGATAGGTGGTGTCGCGGGTGTTGACTGTAGTGCTGCCTGCCGGGATGGCGCCGCGGATGTAATTGTCGGAAATAAGGCTGAAGCCCTCTTTGAGCAGGTGATTTTCCAGCCGGCCCAGCAAAACGTCGTCGGTATTCACCGCAATGATTTTAAACGTGGCGTCGGACTTAAAACCGGGCGCTTTGAAAAAGGAATGGGCGGTGGATGCAACAAAACAGCCGCTGAAACTTCCGATGGCCACAATAATCAGGAAAGAATAAAGGAGTGTCTTCATAATTGTTGAATTTTGCACTCAAGTTAGGGCGATTCACCGTCCAGCGGCTATTAACGAAGCGTTAAACCAGGGTTTTGCGCCGTTAATGTTCTTGCGTTCGGTTTAGTTAATTGTGTTAAATTTTTAATGTATTGTATGATTAGAGTCGGGCAGAGCCCGTGGAATAGGACACGCGAGGCGGAGCCTACGCGCGAGCAGGGAATAGGACACGCGAGGCGGAGCCTACGTGCGAGCAAGATCGTTTTTGTTCTACCAGGCTCCCAATGAACAACCTCGTTTCCGCGCGCTCAACGAACAACGAACAACGCTCAACGAACAACCAACATCTTCCCCAATAACCAGTAACAAATAACAAATAACCACCTCATGTCCTACAACGCCAGCCACCTCGGCGATACCATCGTTGCCCTTGCCACCGCCCCCGGCGTTGGCGCCATTGCGGTGATCCGCTTGTCGGGATCGGACGCCATTGGCATTGTAGACCGGGTATTTGCCGGTAAAAACCTGAGCGCGCAGGCTTCGCACACGCTGCACTTTGGCGCCATCCGCGATGAAGAGCAGCGTTTGCTGGACGAGGTCGTGGTGTCGCTTTTCGTCGCGCCGCGCTCTTACACCGGTGAAAACGTGGCCGAGGTTTCCTGCCACGGCTCGCCCTACATCATCCAGCAACTCATCCAGTTGTTTGTGCGGCAGGGCGCGCGTTTGGCCCAGCCTGGCGAGTTCACCCTGCGCGCTTTTTTGCATGGCCGCATGGACCTCAGTCAGGCCGAAGCCGTAGCCGATCTGATCGCCTCCTCCTCCGAAGCCGCCCACAACATCGCCCTGCAACAGATGCGCGGCGGATTTAGCAACGAAATCAAACGCCTGCGTACCGAACTGATTGATTTTGCCAGCCTCATCGAGTTGGAATTGGATTTTGGAGAAGAAGACGTGGAATTTGCCAACCGCGAAGACCTGAAAGCCCTGATCCGCCGCATTCTCTCGCTGATGGATGCCCTGCTGGAGTCGTTTCAGCTCGGAAACGCCATCAAAAACGGGGTCAGCACCGTCATCGCAGGCCGCCCCAACGCCGGCAAAAGCACGCTGCTCAACGTCCTGCTCAACGAAGACCGCGCCATCGTCAGCGACATCGCCGGCACCACCCGCGATACCATTGAAGAAGTGCTCAACATCGGCGGCATCCCTTTCCGCATCATTGACACCGCCGGCATCCGCGAAGCCCAGGATACGATTGAAGCCCTTGGCGTGGCAAAAACCCTCGAAAAAGTGCGGCAATCGGCCTTGCTGGTCTATGTGTTCGACGTCATCCGCACCTCGCCGGAAGACCTCCGCCAGGACTTGTCGCAACTCGTGCACGCCGACACCAAACTCCTCGTCATCGCCAACAAAATGGACCTCAACCCCTACACCACCCACGAGCAATACGCCAACGAATGGCTGCCCGCCGAAGCCTGGGTGCCCGTATCCGCCATCAACGGCATGAACATCGAATACCTGAAAGAAAAACTCCTGAATGCGGTGCTGGAAGGCAACCTCAACGCCGAAAGCACCATCGTGGCCAACGCCCGCCACTACGAAGCCTTGCTGAAAGCTTCCGAAAGCCTGCGCGCGGCCTTGCACGGCTTAGACATTGGCGTCACCGGTGATTTTGTGGCGATGGACATCCGGCGGGCACTCACTTATTTGGGGGAGATTACCGGGGAGATCGGGACGGAGGATTTATTGGATTCGATTTTTTCGAGGTTTTGTATTGGGAAGTGAGGGCACGCGAGGCAGAGCCACTTATCCTGTCCCATAACTCTGGAAACCCTTGTATTTGCTGAGGTTGCGGTCGGTTGATTTTAAGGTTATATATTTTATTATTTTTAAATTTAAAATTTTGCAATTTGCTAAGCACTTGATTTTACTGGCTTCGCGAATTGGGAAAACAGTCTAAAAGTTCAAATCTTGCCCATCTCAAATTTTATGGGACAGGATAAGGGCAGAGCCATCGCGCGGGGGGAGGATTTGAAAATTTGAAGATTTGAGCTGTCATGGAGACAAAGGCAATACCATACTTTTCATCTATACAAGCGTGGAAATCTAAAATTATTAACTATATTTGTTCATAATATTCATTTGTTCACGGTTCGTGTTTGTTTTTAAAACGTGTACATGGAGAAGAACAACATCATAACAAAAGCAATTGATAGCCTAAACCGAACGCATCAGATACAGGCTGGTTGGGGTAATGTGCCCGGGAAAGAATTGGATGGCGAGATAGAAATTTGTATTGAAAATCAAACCATTAAGCTGAATTTCATAGCCAGGCAGGAGCTCAGGCAACATCAAATGCCACAATTAGAAAAAATGGCAAGTGATTTTGCACCTTTCATGGTTATAGCAGGTCGCATATTTCCAAAGCTTAAAGATGAGCTTATACAGAAACATATTGCCTATCTGGAATCAAATGGAAATGCGTACATCAGGCAAGGCGCCGTACTAATTTGGATGGATACGCACAAACCTATTCAACCAGAAAAAGAAAAAAATAATCGGGCCTTTACGAAAACAGGACTACAGGTAGTGTTTCATTTTATGCTAAATGAAAATTATATCAATCAATCCTATCGGGAAATTGCAGGGCAAACAAAAGTGGGCCTGGGCAATATAAATTACGTAATGAATGGCCTAAAAGCGATGGGGTTTTTAATCAAATTAGATAAAGATCATTATAAGCTAATCAATAAAAAGGAATTATTGGAAAAATGGATATCAGCTTATCTGGAAAAGTTAAAACCTGCTCTGAAAGTTGGGACGTTCCGCTTTTTAAAAGAAGCAGATTTTATTAACTGGAGAAACGTATCCCTGCAAATTGGAAAAACATGGTGGGGAGGCGAACCAGCTGGCGATTTATATACGAATCACTTGCACCCGGGCGAGCTCACCCTTTATACGACTGAAACAAGAAACGACCTGATCAAAAACTATCGCCTGATACCTGACGACAAGGGTAATGTTAATGCCTATAAAAAATTTTGGCGACCCGATGAAGAAAATAGCATCGTTGTGCCTCCATTGCTGGCCTACTGCGATTTAATCAATACCAATGACCGGCGATGTATAGAAACAGCTCAAAAAATTTACGATGAGTTCCTACAAAATAAACTATAAACAACTCAGACAACAGCCTGAAATAACGAAAATGCTCTCTGCTCTGGAACGGGGTTTCAAAAAATTTGGCATTGATTTTTATTTGGTGGGCGCTGTGGCAAGGGACGTATGGATGAGCGGCATCAACAACATTGCCCCCGGTAGAACCACCGGAGATATTGATTTTGCAGTGTTAATCAATGATAAAGGCGTCTACGAAGACCTAAAAATATACCTGACAAAAGAAGAGGGGTTTTATCCAAGAAAAGAAAATGCCTTTGTACTATTATGGAAGGATAGAACCGAAGTGGACTTATTGCCTTTTGGCGCCATCGAGGACGAAGACGGACATGTCATATCGAGTGGATCAGGCTTAACCAACATCAACCTCCAAGGGTTTGCAGAAGTGTACGAAGAAGGTCTACCGGAATTAGATTTGGAGGGAAAGCACCAGTTCAAATTCTGTACCCTGTCGGGTATTGTTTTGTTAAAACTGATCGCATGGGATGACAGGCCAGAAGCAAGAAGGGATGATATAAAAGACATTAGCGATATCCTAAACCACTTTTTTAATATGTATGATGAAGTGATTTGGAATAACCATCACGATTTATTTGGCGACGAAAATGCCAGCCTGAAACACATCGCGGCAAGGGTGATGGGGCGGGAAATGAGCCAAATAGCAAAGCGGAATAAAAAGCTCTTTGCAAGGATTAAAGGAATCCTGGAGGCCAATACAGAAACCATAACCGATAGCAAAATGGCGGCAATCATGATAGAATATTTTGACAACACCCTGACGGAGAATGTGCAGTTGTTGAGGGAATTGGCGCAGGGATTCAAAGAACGCTGAGCGAATATGGTTTTCAGGTGTCACAGCATCGGCAAAGAAAAGCCATACATTCTGAAAATTCCATTATTTGGTATTTCAATGGCCTGATGAGCCGAGCGGGTATGGACGAAATGCTCAAGATCCGAAGAAACAACAGGAAGCTGATACAACCAGAGAAAGCCATAGCCGTAAAAAAAATAAAAAACACATGGCAAGAATTTTCATCACCGGCTCCGCCGATGGTTTAGGGAAATTGGCAGCAAGGGAATTGGTCAATCAAGGCCATCAGGTTGTGCTTCATGCCCGCAATCAAGACAGGGCGAAAGATGCCCTAAACAGCATCCCAGGCGCTGCGGAGGTACTCATTGCTGACCTGTCAGATATAGAAGCGACTAAAAGGCTGGCGGCTGAAGCCAACGCCCTGGGCACGTTTGATGCGGTGATCCACAATGCCGGAGTCTATCAAACATCAGGCAAGGTAATTTTTGCAGTAAATACCCTGGCGCCGTACCTGCTCACCTGCCTCATCAATAAACCCAAGCGATTGATCTATCTTAGCTCAGTTATGCATTTATCTGGTGACCCGGAATTGAAGCAATCCGTTTTTGAGAAAGGCAGCGTCAGCTATTCCGACTCCAAACTGCATGTATTGTTGCTAACCATGGCCGTAGCCCGCAAATGGCCGGATGTTTATGCCAATGCCGTTGACCCGGGATGGGTGCCGACAAAAATGGGTGGCGCCGGCGCCCCTGACGATTTGGAGAAAGGGTTCCAGACGCAGGCTTGGCTTGCGGTGAGTAAGGAGGATCAGGTCAAAGTAAGTGGCCGCTATTTTTACCACAAAAGAGAAGCACGCTATTTGCCGGAGGCGGGTGATGTCGTTTTGCAGGAGCAATTTCTTGAACTGTGCGAAGAGGTGACTGGGGTGCATTTTCGTGAAGACAGGCACTAAATACCCTACACATAAGTGAAGACAGCCCTTCTAAAAAAGCCTGCATCATTTCGCCGTCAGGACCAAGACAGTCTACCAGAGTACGATTGATCTCAAATAAAGAGATAGATTTTTTGCGAAAAGTATCGAAAAACGCTACCTTTCG
The DNA here is from genome assembly GCA_046153985.1 of Saprospiraceae bacterium. Taxonomy (GTDB): domain Bacteria; phylum Bacteroidota; class Bacteroidia; order Chitinophagales; family Saprospiraceae; genus JABWAJ01. The sequence continues at coordinate 10,326 of JBJXFD010000340.1, read as the reverse complement.
CAAAAAATTACACTTATGGAGGCCGCCAAAGCAAATCTGAGTCTCGAAAAATGGGTAGAACAACAACTATCCTTAGGCAAGTATGGATTTGCGCTATCTGTATTGCGGAAAAATTTTGGCGAGCAAACTGAAACAGCCCTGAAATTCGCCTTAAAGCGTCTGGCAGACAAAGGCAAAATCTTGTCTATTTATAAGGGATATTACCTCATTCTGCCACCTCAGCATTCCCGCAAAGGCATACTGCCCCCCGCTTTGTTTCTGGATACGTTCATGAAATTTTTGGAAAGGCCCTATTATGTCGCTTTGCTGAATGCGGCGGCTACTCACGGTGCTTCTCATCAACAACCTCAGGAATACTTTGTCGTGACCAACTTCCCTGTCCTGCGCGCTACCCAAAAAAAGAGCATGAGGATTAATTACATCAGCGTAAAACATATCCCGGAAAAGCTTTTGGAGCAACGAAAAACAGAAGCAGGATACCTCAATATATCCAATGCAGCACTGACAGCAACCGATCTGATTCAATTTGAAAAAAGAATCGGTGGCCTCAACCGGGCTGCCACTGTATTGAATGAACTGGCCGAGGTACTCCAACCCACAGATTTTAATATGGAGTTGTTGGATTATGCACCAGCCACTGCTTTACAGCGCTTAGGTTACCTGCTGGAGTTTGCCTGCTACAAACCTGAGCTCGCAGATGCACTGTATGACGCTATGGGAAAACATCCGATAAACTTTTTCCGTATACCACTCAAAGCGTCCGGTAAACCCAAGGGCTTTTCCTCTGAAAACCGCTGGAAAGTAATCGTGAACACCGAAATTGAAATAGACGAATGATTCCGCAGGCATACATCACCGAATGGAGCCAACAAGTACCGTGGCAAACCAATGAACAGGTAGAACAAGACCTGGTGATCTGACGTACCCTGGTGGAAATATTTTCGGATGAGTGGCTGGCTTCCAGATTGGCTTTTCGGGGAGGGACTGCACTGCACAAACTCTACTTGAATCCACAACCCCGTTATTCTGAGGATATTGACCTGGTACAGATCAAGGCCGAACCGATCAAAGAAACCGTGCAGCGGCTTCAAGCAGTGCTGTCCTTTCTTGGAGATACTGCTGTTAAACCGAGAAGGGACGGCATACAGATTATTCATCGTTTTGAGTCCGAGTTTCCACCAGTACAGCGATTGCGGTTGAAGGTTGAAGCCAATACGCGCGAACATTTTTCTGTGTTGGGATACCACCAATTCCCCTTTGAAGTAAAATCCTCCTGGTTCTCCGGAACTTGCGACTTGACCACGTATAAATTGGAAGAACTACTCGGCACCAAGCTCCGGGCATTGTACCAACGACGCAAAGGCCGCGACCTGTATGATTTATTCATTGCTTTATCGCAAGGGCCAGAATTGGATAAAGATGCGCTGTTGCATACTTACCGGGAGTACATGGCTTTTTCCGTGGAGGAACCACCCAGCCAAAGAGAATTTATCCTGAACATGGCAGCCAAAATGAAAGACCCTGAATTCTTGGGCGATACGATGGCCTTGCTGAGGCCAACAACGCCCTTCATTCCTCAAGATGCCTATGAATTGGTCAAGGCTGAATTAATTGAACGAATTTGAAGAAAATTGCTGATAATGATTTTAGAAAGAGTTTATTTGGCGAACAGATTAAACAACGCAATGAGCAGCATGACTGGTAGTTGTACAGGGGTTTGGAAAAATTAGCAGCAAGGGAATTGGTCAATCAAGGCCATCAGGTTGTGCTTCACGCACGCCATAAAGACAGAGCAAAGGATTATGGAGCAGCGTCCCTTGCGCTGAAGAGGTACTCATTGCTGACCTAAATACCCTACACATACCCCTCCCACCATCGTTCCGTTTCCGAACTCGAAAGATCCATCACTTTCCCCAATTCCGGCAGGGTATAAGCAAGCGATTGATGGATGGCGGCTTTCACAAATTCCGCTGCCGGTTCATACCAGTCGTGTTGATAAGATAAAGCAAACCCTGCCCAGTGTACGGGCATCGCTTTGTTCACTTTGGCATCGATGGCGGCTGTAACACTCTCGTCAGGGAACAGGTGCAGCAATGCCCAATCTTCGCAATATTGCCCGCATTCCATAAAGGCAAAATCAAAAGGGCCGAGTCTATTGCCAATTTCTTTGAAGTGTTGGCCATAGCCGCCGTCTCCGCTAAACCAGACGTTTGCTTCTTGCGTTTGGAAGGCCCAGCCTCCCCAAAGAGACTTAAACCGGTCTTTCAATCCGCGACCCGAAAAATGCCGGGTGGGTGTAAAGGTGATCTGAATGCCCTCGAAACTATGCTTGTCCCACCAATCAAACTCCGTAATGAGCGCATCGTCAACGCCCCAGCTCAGCAAATGCCTTTTAACGCCCTTCGCTACAAAGTACTTTTTGGTTTTAGATTTGAGTTTTTGAATGCTGGCATAGTCCAGGTGGTCATAGTGGTCGTGTGTCAAAAGCAGCAGGTCAATTTCAGGGAAATCATCTATGAATTGCAGCGTGTTTTCTGAAAATCTTTTGGTTGGAAAGGGCGCAATTGGCGTGCAATCAGGTCCGAGCATGGGATCAATCAAAAGGGTCTTCCCGTTCATGCGCATGAGGACAACCGAATGTGCGTACCAAATGAATTTCGTTTTGCCATCCGCTGCTAAAAACGCATCGACAGAAAACGGCGCTACCGGCAGGGAAGCGTCGGGCTCCTTTTTTTGCTGTTTGTCAGCTGTTTATAAATGATCGGGGTTATTTTGAAAAAACCGGGTACAGCCTCCGTTGTTTCCAGGTTTTGAAAACGACCGGCGCGCCAATTTGGGGATTGGCTGTATTCAACGATTAATGATTTGCTAAGCTTTCCGCCAAACTGTTTTGATCTCATGTTGCTGATTAATGTCCTTGCTGTTTCACCCATTGAAATAAAGGCAGGAGTTGAGGGTGGTAGTGCTGATGCAGAATACCTCCAAATCTGAAAAAGCGGGTTTGTGCGACGGCCTTATTCATTAGTTATCCTGTTTATTGGCCGGAGGGCAGTTTTTACCATCCTGATGTAAATTTAATGCTAATGCAAAATCTTCCACGCTTTAAGCATATATTTAAGCCAAATCAGGGATTTATTATTGGAGAACTTCCGGAAGATTCAGTTATTCGAAAATTTCGAATAACTGCCGCTGATGGCAAAAACTACATTGCGCTCTCCTTTCAAACCATCGAAACCGTCAACGAAAAATGGAAAGCCAGTATTTAAATATGAAAACTACAGATTACAGTTATGTCAAAATCACTAAAATTTGTCCCTTATGAAAACCACTCAGGGTTTGACCCTGATTTGCGGGCACATGTGCCAATCCTTCCCAAAAGACATACCCTTATTTTGGACGAAGCCATTTCAGGGGAAGCACCAAAAGATTTTATTAGGGTGTATGAATATGGGCGTACGCATCGCAAAAATAGACCTATAACCTGGACACCCTATATCGCTAAAGTTGCCCGAAAATGGTATCCCAATGAAAGCATTACGGAACATTTACTGAATCGTTTGGGTTTTGCTTTGGGAGCAACCGTCGCTAACTCCCGGTTAGTTGTGGATTAGGAATTTAGTCGCCTCCGATTTTTAAGTGATACTTCTTAAGACCAGGTGAAAGACTGGAACATGGTGCAGAAATTTACGCCGGCTATCTATCTGATGACGCTTTGGTAGAAGAAATAGAAAAAGACAGGCGAACTGTTCGCAACTTTTTTACGTTTCAATTTACAGAATGTGCAATACAACATCGTTTTGGGCATGGTGACATTTCAGAAAAAATCATTGCGGATTTGATTCGAATGCTCTGCTTTGATGCAATTACCGGAAATAACGACCGACACATCTACAATTGGGGGATCATTTGCCATATCAAAGGCGAACGCGCACCTCGGTTTTCTCCTATTTACGATTCCGCACGCGGGCTTTTCTGGAATGAACACGAAGAAAAATTGACTCGTTTTCGAGAAAAGACTCCTGACGGAGTGAGCAATCTTGAAAGATATACCCTGACGTCAATGCCTCGAATCGGTTGGGATGGAGTTCAAAACCCGAATCATTTTGATCTCGCAGGTCTGATATACCAACATCGTTCAAAGTTTCGTTTCATCTTTGACGAAATGCTCCATCCAGAACGAGAAACAGCCGCAAATACGCTACTGGAACAAGAGTTCAAAAAATTATTTTCCACAACCCGTTACAATTTGATTAAGAAGTGTCTTAATTTGCGTTTTCACGCACTCAGCAACATCATTCACCAAATAGAAAAGGAGGAACGCATATGAAAATAACATGGCCACCACGCTGGCGCCGTTCCGAAAATGCTAGTGTACAGGGTATGGAACAAGCCAAAAAACTGGCTTTCTTTCTTATTTATGAACACAAAAAAATCGGAGTACTTGAATATAGTAAAGACCAATGGCGGTTTGCTTACTCTGACTGGTTCAAAAAACAATCAGAGATCAAGCCATTCGCCAATTTTCCGGATGTGAATCGGGAATATGTTTCAGATGACCTGCCGCCTTTTTTTGAAAGTCGCCTGCCCGGAATTTCTCAACCGCAAGTGGAAGCTTTTTTAAAAGGAAAGTCAGGTAGCGAAGGTGAAACCAAAGCAAAATTGCTGAAAGAGTTTGGCCGGCGTGCCATTACCAATCCCTTTGAGCTGACTCCGGCTTTCTGAAATCAGTCAGGCCACAACTAAAAAGACCTTTCGTTTTGAATAGCGAAGGGTCTTTTTGATTTCAAGGCCATTCTCACCGCTTCACACGAAGGAATGTCAACTGTTTGCCCGTCGCAACTGTCCGGAAATTCCGGATAGTTCAAACAGAGGGCAATCGCGAGGTGAATCGCGAAGTGGATTTTTACAATCTCGACGCCATCATCGCCGTTGGCTACCGGGTGAACAGTTACAAAAAAGCCGTACCCCCCGAAATCGGAAAGTACGGCCACACAACTTATTTTGCCTAATGATTACTACCAAATAATTAGCGCAGCGCCACCGCCTTGTAAAAGTCGCCGTCACCGACAATCACTTTTACGCTGTAATCGCCTTTCGGGAGGCGCGACAGGTTGTAGCGTTTTTCCACTTTCAGCGCATTGGTGATGTTTTCCTGATAAACCACAGCTTCATCTGCATCTAAGATCACCACAAATACATTGCTTAAGCGCTTGTTCAGGAAAGACAGGTCCACGTAGTTGTCGCCTACATTGATGACTGGTGCGTACACTTCCTGGCGTTTTGCTGCGTCAAGTACCAGCACGGCATCCGTCAGCGTCAGCGGCTGAACAGTTTCGATCAGGCCGGTGTTGACGACTAAGCTGTAATCGCCATTTTCCAATTTACTCAGATTGAACGTTTTGGCAAAAGATTTGCCGTTCACCCTTTCTTCGATGAGCAGGTTGCCCGCTGCATCTTCAAGGAAAATGGTTGCCGGTGCGTTGAGTTTTTCCAGTTCAACGCTTACTTTTTTTGCGCTGGCCGATTCCCGGATCTCGATGCGCGGCATGCCGCCGGCAATAGCAAGGTTTGCAAAAGCAAACAGGAACAGCACGTTGAGCGCGAATTTTTGAAAAGCCTTCATAATAACTTGTTTTTTTTGAGTGATTGTGTCGGAATATTGTTCGTGTGATTACGATGACAAAGGTAGGGGTAGCAATGGGGGGAGAACTACCATTGGTTTGGCCAATTGTGATGCTATTTTACCCCTGCAACCAATTAATCATTCAATTTCAACCTATTAGCAAGTGTACTTTAAAAACAATGCACGTTTTTAATAGACTTATACGGAATAATATTCCAAAAATTCAAATTTCAGGAAACATATCAAGCTGCATCGAAAACAGGTGCATCCGGGCGCCGCGTGCAAAAGTTTTTTTATCCAAAAATCTCTTGTGTCAAAAACCCGGGACGCATTCACTGCACAGCAGCAGCATTTGGCAATTGGGGGGATTTTGTGTGCAAATTCTGCGCTGCTCAAATTTTCACGAAACAATCACTAATATTGCCCGGTGTATGCCCACTTCGTTAAAAATCTAATGTCTGATATCTATCGTCTAAACAACATCCGCATGCAGAAAAAACACTTGCTTTGGATGGCGCTGCTCACCTGGTGCGCCACGACGGCTTTTGCCCAACTGAAATCCCCCGATGAGTTTCTGCCGCACCGCTGGGGCGAAAACTTCACCCCGCACCACCTGCTGGTGGAATATGTGCAACACGTGGCGGCCAACAGCAACCACGTCAAACTTGTCCCCTATGGCCGCACCAACGAAGCGCGACCGATGATGATTGCGGTTGTTTCCTCGCCGGAAAACCTGGCGCGCATCGAAGACATCCGGCTCAACAACCTGCGCCGCGCGGGTACAGCGCCCGGCACTCCGGATGCAGCGCTCGACCGCGCCATTGTGTGGCTGAGTTTCAGCGTGCATGGCAACGAGGCAACCGGATCCGAAGCGTCCATGGCGGTGCTGTACGATTTGGTCAATCCAGCCAATCCGCTCACAAAAGCCTGGCTTAAAAATACCATCGTTATCATTGACCCTGCCCTCAACCCCGATGGCTACTCGCGATACACCCACTGGTTTCGGAGCGTGGCCAACCGCATCCCCGACCCCAACCCGGCGGCACGCGAACACCGCGAACCCTGGCCGGGCGGGCGCGTCAACCACTACTATTTTGACCTGAACCGCGACTGGGCCTGGCAAACGCAGGTGGAGTCGCAGCAACGTGCCAAGGTATACCACCAATGGTTGCCACATGTACACGCCGACGTGCATGAGCAATACCACGATGCGCCGTACTACTTCGCACCGGCTGCCCCACCCTACCACGAGTACATCACCAAGTGGCAGTCGGATTTCCAGGTAGAAATCGGAAAAAACCACGCCAAATATTTCGATGCCAACGGCTGGCTGTATTTCACCAAAGAGGTTTTTGACCTGTTGTATCCGAGCTACGGCGACACGTATCCGACCTACCTCGGCTCCATCGGCATGACCTACGAGCAGGGCGGGCACAGCCGCGGCGGTCGCGCAATCCTGATCCCGAATGCCGACACGCTGACCCTTTACGATCGGGTGCTGCACCACAAAACGACGGCACTTTCCACGGTGGAGGTGTCTTCTCAAAATGCGCAGCGCCTGTTGGAGAACTTCAAAAATTATTACGAAAAAAGCAGCGCCAACCCGCCGGGGCCGTTCAAGACCTATATTATCAAAGGCACGAACAACAAGAGCAAACTCAAAGCCTTCTGTGCGCTGCTGGACAAAAACAATATCCGATACGGAAAAACGACAGCAGTGGCCAGCCTGAAAGCGTTTGATTACCAAAACGGAAAAGAAACAACCCCCCGAATTGAAAGCAACGACTTGGTCATCAGTGCCTACCAGCCGCTGGCGGTCATGACGCAGGTGCTGCTCGACCCACAGACCAAAGTTTCGGATTCGCTGACTTACGACATCACCGCCTGGTCGTTGCCTTATGCTCATGGCCTCGAAGCGTATGCCAGTACGCAGCGCGTGGAGGTGAAACAAGGCTATGAATTTGGCGCTTACGCAAATACCTTAGCCAATGCCGGTTCGCCCTACGCCTACCTTGCCCGCTGGCACACCGTGCAAAACGCGCGTTTCCTCGGGCAACTGCTGCAAAAAGGGGTGGTGGTGCGCTATGCAACATCTGCCTTCAAACTGGGCGGCGTGGATTATGCGGCAGGCACGCTCGTCATCACCCGCGGCGATAACCGGAAAAACCCGGATTTTGACGCCATCGTTAAAACTGCTGCCCTGCAACACCAGCAGGAAATTTACCCGGCGAGCAGCGGCTTTGCGGAAGCAGGGAGCGATTTTGGCTCCGACAGCTATCGCCTTGTGGAAGCGCCGCGCGTAGCAGTGTTGGGCGGGGAGGCTGTTTCGGACAACGAATTTGGTCAGGTCTGGCATTATTTTGAAGAAGACCTGCACTACCCCCTCAGCATTTTTATGGCCGACGAATTGGCGCAACTCAACTTAGCCGATTTCAACCTGCTCATCCTACCCGAGGGGAGTTATAACTTCGACGACGCCACGATCGAAAAGCTAAACGGGTGGATGTCGGGCGGTGGCAGGCTGATTGCGATTGGTTATGCGGTTGCTGCTTTAGAAGATAAAAAAGGATTTTCCTTAGCCAAATACGCAACGTCCGACGACAAAGCTCAAGCGGAGAAAGCCCGCGAAAAGGCCGTGCTCGACAGTCGCCTGCACGTTTACGAAGGCCAATCGCGCCGATGGGCTTCGTTCTCCCTGCCGGGTGCTGTTTTTAAAGTAAAAATGGACACTTCGCACCCGTTGGCTTTTGGACTTCAGGAGCATTATTTTTCTTTAAAAACCAATGGATTAGCTTATCCCTATCTTAAAAATGCCTGGAATGTGGGCACGCTTGGCGCTGATCCGATGACCGTGGGTTTCGTCGGTTCTCAGGCAAAACAGAGCCTGAAAAACACGGCGGTGTATGCGGTGCAGGACAAAGGCGATGGCGGCGTCATCTACCTGATGGACAACCCGTTGTTCCGCGGTTTTTGGGAAAATGGAAAGGTTTTGTTTAGCAATGCGGTGTTTTTTGCCGCGCAGTGATTAAATACGTGTTTACGTGTCGGACACCTTCGAGGTGTCCGACACGTAAACACGTATTTAATCACCACCGACCAGAGGTGACACCTTTCTAAAAAGGTGTTACCTCTTCGCCTTTCTCAAACTTGAGCCATGCGAAACAGTTGCTACCAATTGCCCAGGGATAACATCGGCGCCATTAAGATTACTCAGAGTTTCACAGAGTTCTGCCTAACTCAGCGAGACTCTGTGTTTACTCCGTGAAACTCCGTGTCATTTAATTTCGCGGAGTCTCGGAGTTAAAAGGAGTTTCACGGAGTTAGATATTTTAAAAACTTGTTACAACTCCCAAAATATTTCACACCTACAAAATACTCATTTACAATAATTTAAACCAGAATCCATTTCCGTTTCCTCCATTTTTCCAAAAAAAATCCTCCGACCTCTTGACTTTACTAAACACTGTTCAGTATATTTGCATCGTTAATCGAATGAACATCGTCAAGCCCCCTAACCCCTCCTTCGACTACGCTCAGGCAGCAGAAGGGGGAATGTGGTATGGTAAGCGAAGAGCTTAGTCGAATAATGATTATCTCTGTTGGGTACCCAAACCAATAACTAATAACCAATACACTAATAACCACTACCCACATGGGCGTTGCAGAAAGGAAATTAAGGGCAAAAGAAGAAATGCGGCATCTGATCTTAGAAACCGCACGAAAGCTGTTTTTAGAAAAAGGATTTGAGCACACGAGCCTGCGCAACATTGCAGAAGCCATCGAATACAGCCCCGCCACCATTTATTTGTATTTCAAAGATAAAAACGAGCTTTTTCATGCCCTGCACATTGAGGGTTTCCAGATGATGCTCGAATACATGCAGCCGTTGGCGGCCATTCCCGATCCTTTCGAGCGCTTGGTGCAGTTGTCTCATACCTATATTCGTTTTGCGCGGGAGAATCCGGAGTTTTACGACCTGATGTTCATTATGAATGCGCCGATGGACGCGTTGGAAAGTGAAGAAAAATGGGCGATGGGCGACCGGACTTTTGGGTTTGTGGTCAACCTGATCGAAGAATGCCAAAAAATTGGGCGTTTTCAGGGCAAAGATGCCTACCAATTGGCCTTTCATTGCTGGGCAAGCGTTCACGGGTTGGTTTCTTTGGAAATCCGCCAACGCACGCGGGTTTGCCACGATGAAAAAATGAGGGCCTGCCTGGTGGAAGATAGCTTGGCTTATTTCATTGAAGCGATGTCGAAGTCGTGATTTCGGCTTTAATCCGGTGATTGAGCGGAGTCGAAATCACCGGACTAGAGTCGAAATCACTGAAAACTGGATCCATTTTTTTTGCCTTGTCACTAAACACTGTTCACAAAATATACAATCATAACAATATTTCTTATGATCACCTTACTAAAATCCAAACCCGTCCTGTTTTTACTCCTGCTTCCGAGCGCAGCTTTGTTCGCACAACACCCTGTGATCGAGCGCTATGTGCAGGAAGGTTTGAACAGCAACCTGTCGCTGAAGCAGGAGCAGGTCGCGCTCGAACAAAACAAGGCGTCAGTGGAAGCCGCCAAGCGCCTCGGCTACCCAACCATTGCCTTGCAGGGTAATTACACTTTAGCCACAGGTGGCCGGGCCATTGACCTGCCCATCGGCGATCTGCTCAACCCGGTGTACGCCACCCTGAACGAAATGA
>JBJXFD010000038.1:0-32116 GCA_046153985.1 Saprospiraceae bacterium | reverse complement strand
ATAAAACCAGTATCAAATAAAAGACATTGGTGCTGCCCTGATAAACCAGAATTTTGTCGCGCCCCCAGGCAAATGCCGATTTAAAATACCATTCTAATTGAAGCTTATGGGGGGTAACCAAATGCAGGATGATCCACTCCGGGTCGTAACCAATCTCGATGCCATCGCGGCGCATCCGGTATTGTACTTCTGTATCTTCTCCGTATGCAATTTTCGTTCCCGTCATCCCAAGCGCTGTGTTAAAGCCTCCATATTGCTGCAAAAGTGCTTTCTCAAAAGCCATAACGCACCCGCAGGCCGTTTCTTCAGGCCCAAGTGTTCGAACTGTTTTATAATTGTTGTCAATAACATAGCGATCTTTGAACCATAACGGGCGATCGTATTTATGCCAGGGCCGCGAATTGCCTCCAAATACTTTATATCTCCCTTGCTTAAACATCCACAACGCACGCGATGCAAAATTGGGCGCAGCTTTGGCGTCGTCGTCCAGGTAAACGATCCACGGGGCAACCGCCATATCCATACCCGTATTTCGGGCGTAACTCAGTCCCTGCCGCCGTTCATTAATCAGGTTGAAGTTTGGAAAAAAACCGGCATATTTCTGGGCTACTGCCTCGGTATCGTCATTGCTGTTGTTATTGACGACCAGCACTTCAAATTCGGAGGCAGGCAGGTCTTGCTTTGTCAACGAATCCAGGCAATATGCGAGCCATTCGGAACGGTTATAGGTACAAATGATGATAGAAATTACGGGTGTTAGAACATTATTCATGCGGTCGGAAAATTATTTTCTGAATGAGTTTTTTATGCGAACCAGGCTTTTTTCAAACAGGCTATTCAATTCTTCAGATAACCTAAACCGGTATACAAGATAGAAAAATATGAGCGCAAAAAGGAACGATTTTATGGCAATATCGAACAAGGGATGCCAAATGTCAGGTAAAAAATACGTCAATGTGCCTGCCAGGAGAGCGATGGGGATGATTGCGCCCATTGCAGCAGTAAATGGCAGCATATGCATACGCCTGTAAATGAAGATCAGTTTGAGAATATTAAAAAACAGAAGCGCCAGAAAATTCGCCCACGCAGCCCCCATAATATTGAATCGTAAAACTTTAACCAAAAAGTAAAGTAGGATAAAATTCATCAATCCCATGAGGATAGCAAAAACAAGGTCATATTTGTAGTATTTACTCAAACTCAGGATTTGAGAGTTAATTCCTGTTGCCAAATCTACCAGGCTACCTAGTCCAAGAACAACAATGGCGCCAGCGCCAGGAGAAAATTTTTCTCCATTAGGCATGATAGCGAATATTTCAGGTAAACAAACGATGATGATGGAAAAGATGAAACAGCCAATCATAAACTGGTGCTTTGCAGCTTTCTGGTATAAATTTTTTAACCCAGGATAATCTTCCTCAAGGAGCGCTTTGGCCGTAAAAGAAGAAAGTATCGCTTCGATTGATTTCCCAGGGATGGCGATAGCTGTGCCAATGTAAAAAGCGACAGAAAAAATGGATAAACTAACTAATCCTCCCTCACCGATAAACTCATTCAGGGTTGCTGAGGCCAGATTATTCCGGATATTTGCGCTGATATTACCAATCCACATAAAGGAAGTAAAGACCAACATTTCTTTGGCCAAAGGCGGTTTCAGAACATTAAACGGGATGCGAAATGAAAAATGATCGTGCCAGTAGGCATATAAAACAAGCCCTATAGCTGGTATTGAATAAGCGAGTGCGATACCTTGCAGCATCGTTCCCTGGCTAACCAAATGGTAATAGTACAAGATAGTCATCGCAGCCAGCCCCAGCTTAACAGCTACCTGATCGAGCAGCGTTGGGACTGTGATTCGATAAAAGTTTTTGGGGTAATTTGTAAGCACAAAATTTAGAGCCATGATAAATCCAAGAGGCAATATCAAATAAAAATATTGTGCCACTTTCTGGGTTTGCAGCGACAAATAGGCTTGATATGACGAATTAAAAACCAATAATAGCAATAGCGCAAGTAAAAAGCCTGCTGTTGGAAACAGCAAAATCAGCATCAAATAGCCACGCCTGCTTCCGGCTTCCTTCTGGAAATGAGGATAGTATTTGATCGCGAGAGAAGCAGCGCCTAAATGAAGAAAAGAAGAAAGAATTGTTGCTTTGCTAATGATATTTTGAACAAGCCCGATTTCCATTTGTGATAGCGCCATCGGGTAAATAAAAATTGTATTGATAGCGCCCAGAAGAACACCTATGTATGCTGCAATACTTGCCTTGATGCTTTGCCTTTGAATGACTCCCATGATGGTTTTAATCTATCTTATATTTTTCCACCAGGAGTAAACATATAGAACCAGCGGAAAATGCTTGATACAGTTCAGAAAAATAATAGCTTTAGTAGTCAACCCCTGATTTAATGGATGGCGCCAGTTTTTCAAGAGGTAAAGCAAAGGTACATTGCTGTTTCTGCGGTTAAACATGCCTCTCCAAAGATATTGTATGGTATGATTCCAGGCCAAAACGCTAAATAACTGTTTTGAGGATCCATGGTGAAGGAGTTTAGTCAACCACTTTGCTGCATTTAACAATTCTTGCTCGCCAACAACCTGTCCTGTCATGGTGAGTCCTACAAGGAGATGGCTTTCCGTCTCTATTTGATTGTGGGAAATACCAAGTCTGCTCAACTGCTCCAAATGAATATGTTGAACCGTTTCCAATTGTTTTTGAAACCTTGTCTCACTGATACTATCAGGGTGTATCCTGTATTGAATAAGTGCGACCGGCAAATTAGCAATTTTAGCACGCCTGGATAAACGTACCCAAAGATCGTAGTCTTGAGCTGCAAAAAAATCTTCATTATACCGAACCTCCTTCGCCAATTGAGTCCGCATCATTACCGAGCTATGTACAAACCCACATCTGAATAGTTGCAATACACAAAGTGATTCGTGGTCTGAAAACAGTTCCTCGGAACGATTGATAAGCCGCTCCCCCATAAGTATCTGACGCCTCGCACCAACCATGCCATATTCCGGATTATTTTCCATAAATTCCACCTGGAGTCTCAGTCGGTCAGGAAGTGCAATATCATCCGCATCCATCCGGGCAACATAAGCTCCCCTCGCAAGATCCAGTCCCCTGTTTAAAGATTTGGTAAGCCCCAGATTCACTTCATTGGAAACCATACGGATACGTTCATCGCCATAAGTTTGGATAATGTTTGCACTTTGGTCAGTCGAGCAATCTTCGATAATTAGGAATTCAAAATCGCGGAAGCTTTGATTTAAAATGCTATCTATTGCAGCTTTCAAATAACGTTCCCCATTGTAAACAGACATTAACACGGTAACCCTGGGAGTCATTTGCGTAAGATTTTTCGGAGTAACCTGCCAATCTTTCCAAATATCCCCAGGAAAAGATTAAGTGTGGCAAAATATAGAAACTGAAACAGGTATTTTTTTTCTAAGCGGGTTGCTTGTACATCAATAAGGTGTTGCGATTTATCCCACGGACGGTGCCAGCCCATTGAAAGACGGGAGTTAAACCTAAAATTTATCTGTCTTATGTCTGTATCAGTTAACACTTCCGCTATCAACGCCAAGGTATGTACCCTGAACCAGGTAGCGAAAGTAGTAGAAATGTTTTTCCCGGCTTGTGTGCCCGGTATCCCCATATGGCTTTGGTTTTGATTCAATTTGTAAGGAAACCCACGATCCGGCTGCTGTATGCTTAAGATGAGCGAAAGGCATTTGCGCAAAGCAAATCGAATATCTGCACGCCGATAGTCCTGGAGCTTGTAAAGGTTCACCAATATATCTACGGCATCCACGTCTTCACAAGCGCCACCTCCACCTGAGAGCGCGAAGCCACCATCAAGGTGTTGCAAAGAGAGAACGGTATCCACCAATGCCTTAGGCGCGTTGATTTTTCGGTTTTCATAGTAGTACACAAGCAATTGATGATAACCACCATACATCGCATCGAAAGCCGAACAATAACCATTGGTTCCCCACAGCCCCGTAGCCGGGTCAATATGTTCATCCAACCATTGAAACCATAAATCAAGCGCTGCTTCTGCACCCGAATATTTTTCTTCGTCACGCAAATACACCAGAAACTGGCCAATGAATAACAGGTTGTTTCCCTCCAGCCAGGCTTTGGTTAGGTCTCGTTTGTCTAACCATTTTTTAAGATAAGTAAGGTCACAGAATTCATGAGCAAAAAGAAGCGGGTATTTGGGCTTTTGGCCAAATTCACTTAAGACAGGTAACACCGTACATGTTAAGTGCATCATTAAGTGTTCCCGATCATGTACTCCGTTGTCTATATACTTTTTTAACTCTGGGCCAACGAAATACCCGCTTGTTTCGTCCTGACAATCGAGGATGAATTTCAGCATTTCCTCTGGCGCTTGATCCATTTGGTGAAGGTACCATTTGGTAAGCAATGCATAAGCCGTGCCATAAAGGGTAATCTCTCCGCCAGGAACCGATGCATATCCGTTTTTATCCTTTGAGGCTACACTGTCGAAAAAAGGTTGTAAATCCACAGATTTTGGCGTTTTTGTTACGGCTGGTCTCGCCTGCCATAATTGGTTTTATTACAAGTCATTGTTCAGAAAAAGTAGATTTTCGCCTCGTACTTCCATGGAAAAATCACCATGCTGTAAAGCAGTAAAAACAGCCTGGCTACAGCCTTTTCGTTTTCGGTCATGTAACTCAATAATCAGGCATTTTGTCATCGGCAGCCATTTTTGGATGTTCGCACTGAATACTTCTTTTTCACTACCTTCTATGTCAATTTTCAAGATGTCAATTACTGATATTCCATATTCATGGACAAGGTCATCAAGTGCAATTGCATGCAGCGCCCCGGGGTACCCGGCTGGAACCTCTTCGACTGTAAAACCATAGGCGCCATACCCTCCGTCTTTAACAACAAGCGAAGCTTGTCTGTGCCAAAGTCCTGTCATTAAACACTTTACTTGTGGTAAATGGGCAGTATTTTGTTGCAATTTTTCAAAATTACCTGTGTCTGGTTCAATAGCAATAATCCGGGCTTCAGGAAACATTCGGGCAAAAAACACGGAAGTAAACCCAATATTGGCGCCAGCGTCAATGATCGTATTCACAGGACCAATCCTGTTTCTAAAGTCAGTAAGATCATATTCACGGTGCAAAATGACTTGCTCAAATGTGGGAGCATCAGACGTTTGCGGCCTAATGTGCATCGCTGCGCTGTAGCCGGGCACCGTTAAGGTTTTTGTCTTTCCATAGCGCACTTGCCAAAATAGCTGACTACCGCTCCAACCCCCAAACTCATTGACATACTTAATCCAGGATGTAATCATAGTTTTAATGCTGTACTTTTTGCACGATGCAAATTTATAGAAATAACAAGGACGATCACATGAATTCGGGCTCGAACATCTGGTAATTTATCCTTTTTCTTACCATATTTGCCAAATGGCATTGGCCTTTTTGATTTTTAGAGGAACATATATATAAAATTAAGTTGCTATGAATCCTAAAAACTTCTTGCTATATGAGTGCCTTTTCGGCTTAATTCTACAAATTTGCTTCATTCCTATTTTAAAGAGCCAGGAGATGATCGTGGGCGTAGTTGCAGACAAAATTGTCCAAATTTCGCCGGTCAATGGCGCGCTTACTGAACTGGCGACTTTGACCCCAAATCTTTCTGAATCGCTCCGGGAAGTAACTTATCATCCTGACAATTGTCTGTTGTATGGTTTTATAGATGCTTTTACTGTTCCGAAACTTGTTAGTATTGACCTGGATGGTAACACATCTGTTATTGGAACAATTACCCTTCCTGGTAATACCGTAGCAGATGTAGAGGCCATCAGTTATAACGCTGCTGATGGTGAGGTGTATGTTTCTGCCAGACTCAACCTGCCAGTAGGGCCTGGCTTGTACTTCAGTGCTTCGATACTTCGCCTGAATGTAGACAATGCCGTTTGCAGCTTGGTTGGAAATGTAATGACCAGTATTGTTATGGCAGATATTGATGGGATGACACACTACAACGGTGATTTCTTTACTGTTGATGCCAGTTCTCCTCCCAATAACAACTCTTGGGCTCGTTTTTTCCGATTCCCGATGTCATTGATTGGTTCGGGTAATAATATTTTTCAAGTTACTGTCATTAATCCTTTTCCAAGCAGTATTGATCTTACAGTCTATCAGGACGAGGTGTATTTCACACATAATCGGAGGCTGTATAAAGGTGATCCAGTTAATTTTGCACTTCAGTTCGTGGGGCAAATGCATACTGCAGCAGAATTCGGAGGCGTACCGCTGGAAGCTATTACAACGGTGACACCAAGCAGCATTGACGGCATAAGCCTGGGCCCTGATCTTGAACTTTGCAACGGCGAAACGGCAACGCTGCAAATTACAGAAGAACCCGGCGCTTCCTTTGTATGGAGCAACGGCGCCACCGGGCCCGCCATATCCGTGAGCAGCTCCGGAACGTATTGGGTTCAGGCATCACTGGGGATTTGCAGCACTGTTTCGGATACGGTTGTAGTGAATTTCAACAACGAGCCTACGTCGGTAAATCTGGGTCCTGACCTCGAGCTTTGTTCCGGTGAAACGGCTACCCTCCAAATTCCGGAAGAAGCCGGTGCTTCCATACTTTGGAGCAATGGCGCCACCGGGCCGGTCAATCCCGTAAGTACTTCCGGAACCTATTGGGTGCAAGTAACACTTGGAACCTGCGAGCCGGTTTCCGATACCGTTGTAGTCAGTTTTACACCGGGGCCTATGCCGGTAAACCTTGGGCCAGATCTTGAACTATGCAGCGGCGAAACGGCCACCCTTGAAATTGTAGAAGAAGCTGGTGCTACCATTGTCTGGAGCGACGGCGCTAACGGGCCGGCCATCACCGTAAATAGTTCCGGAACGTATTGGGTGCAAGTGACACTGGGCAACTGCGCGCCGGTTTCGGATACCGTTGTGGTTAATTTCAACAACGAGCCAATGCCGGTAAATTTAGGGCCTGACCTCGAACTTTGTGCCGGAGAAACAGCTATCCTTCAAATTCCGGAAGAAGCTGGTGCTTCCATCCTCTGGAGCAATGGTGCTACTGGGCCGACCATCAACGTAAGTAGTTCCGGGACGTATTGGGTGCAAGTAACGCTGGGTACTTTTGAGCCGGTTTCCGATACTGTTGTAGTCAGTTTTACACCTGGGCCTATGCCGGTAACCCTGGGGCCTGACCTCGAAATTTGCAGCGGTGAAACAGCCACCCTCCAAATTCCGCAAGAAGCAGGCGCTTCCATCCTATGGAGCAATGGCGTTACCGGGCCGGTCAATCCCGTGAGCACTTCCGGAACGTATGGGGTGCAAGTGACACTGGGTACCTGTGCCCCGGTTTCCGATACAATAGTGGTGAATTTCAATAATGAGCCTATGCCTGTAAGCCTGGGGCCGGACCTCGAGCTTTGTTCCGGCGAAACGGCCACCCTCCAAATTCCGCAAGAAGCAGGCGCTTCCATCCTATGGAGCAATGGCGCTATCGGACCGGCTATCACGGTAAGCAGCTCCGGAACGTATTGGGTGCAGGTAACGCTGGGTACTTGTGAGCCGGTTTCCGATACTGTTGTAGTCAGTTTTACACCTGGGCCTATGCCGGTAAACCTGGGCCCTGATCTTGAACTTTGCAGCGGTGAAACAGCCACGCTCCAAATTCCGCAAGAAGCCGGCGCTTCTATCGTCTGGAGCAACGGCGTTACCGGGCCGGTCAATCCCGTGAGCACTTCCGGAACGTATGGGGTGCAAGTGACACTGGACACTTGTGGCTCAGTTTCCGATACGGTTGTGGTTAATTTCATACAATGCCCGGATTTGAACTGCACCTACAAATACTTCATTCCCAATGTGTTTTCCCCCAATGACGATGGAATAAATGATAAATTCGAGGTGTATATTAATCCGGTTTCCTGCATTTTGGAGTCCATTCAAATGCAAATTTTTGATCGCTGGGGCGAACTTGTCTATCAGGGAACCAGTTTGTCTGCGTGGGATGGTGTGTTTCGCGGTAAGAAAGCGATGAGCGGCGTTTATGTATACATGATCAATCTGGCATTCAACAGGGGGGGCATTACTGAAACTGTATTTGAAAAAGGGGATGTAACCTTGATTAGATAATAAAAAAACAGGAGACATCCTTGGTTTTTGGAGGTCTCCTGTTAAGGGTTGAATGAAGCTTTACTACGGCGTCACATCGCTTGTATTGCGTATAACCACTTGTCCGGCATTGAATTGTGATACAACGGCCACAATCGAGACCGGGCCTGTTGGAACCGTCGTACCGGAAAAAGTTGCCTGCGAACGCGTAAACATATCCAGGGTACCAGTTCCGTCATTGAGGCTTTTCGCACCGGAGTAAGTGCCGCCGCCCGTAATGGTCACGTTGATGATTTTTACGAGGGTAGATTCCCAGGCTTCCAGATTCGTCAGGATCTCGGCGATGGTCGCCTGACGTGGTGTCGGCAAGGTACCTGCGCCAAAAGAAGTAACATTGGCATTGGGTACGTTGTTGATCTGGAGCAAACCATTAAATTCGGAGAGTTCAGCACCGGAAACAATAATCTCTACTTCCTGTCCGAGCGCAATGGCATGTGCAGCGGTAAAGCGAACAGTTATGCCGCCGCTTGCATCCTGAATAACCATATTGCGATCAGACCAGTTAAAATTAGTTGCGTCGGAGATGACCACACCTTTCACTTTTTTTGCAGCTGGAACGCTGCTGGCGCCGCCTGCAAAAAGGGTGCGGAGTTCACCGAGAGATATTTCAACGGGGTCGCCACCGCTACCACCGCCTGTCACGTCACTCAATGATCTGATGCTCAATTGTGCATCGTTGAATTGAGAGACAATGGCAACGATGTCCACGTTTCCGGTCGGCAAAGCAGCTCCGGAAAACGTTGCCTGAGACCGGGTAAAAAGAATGACCGTGCCGGTTCCGTCCGAGAGTGTACGCGAGCCGGAATAGGTAGCGCCACCGCTCAGGGTTGCAGCATTCACCTTCACTAAAGTAGATTCCCAGGCATTCAGGTTGGCGTTGATTTCTGCAACGGTTGCTACACGTGGCGTAGGCAAAGTTCCTGTGCCGGTTGAAGTTGCCGCATTGTTCGGTACATTGTTGACCTGGAGCAGGCCGTTAAACTCAGACAATTCCTGGCCGTCAACAGATACTTCTACTTCATCGCCAAGATCGAAGTTGTGGGCTGCTGAAAAGCGCACGACAATGCCGCCGCTTGCATCCTGCAACACAATGTTTCTGGTGTCTGTGTTGACGGAAGCTCTGTCAGAGATGACCACACCTTTGATGGTTTTTCCGGCAGGGCCAGCGGTGGTTCCTGCAGTGAAGAGGCTGCGCACATCGTTGATTGGAATCACATCGCCGCCTGGGCCGACTCCGCCGCAACGGTCAGCCGCCATTTGCACGTCGTTCAGATCGCGAATGTTCAACTGCTTCGTATTACCAAAAATGCTTACCACCGCTACGATGGAGCCTTTTCCTGAGGGCGTCAGTTCTGCTGCAAAATCCGCAAAACCACTAGACCGCAGAATGATGGAATTGCCGTTGCAATCCTCGACGTTCCTGTTGATTGAAAACTGGCTCACCGCATCAGCATAAGTCGCTCCTGCATCAACTTGTGCAAACTGCACATCGTTGATCTGGATCAGCGTATTGACTAAGGAATTGTAGAGCGTGGTGTTTTGTAATTCAGCCATCGTCACCACTTTTGGCGCCACGGTTTGATCCCGCTCAGCGCCAATGACATGCTCGGGGATCAACACTTCTTCCAAAGCGGCATCCGCGCTGCCATTTACCTGGTGCAAGCCATTGTAGTCGCCGATATACAGATTTTTTGCCAGCAGGAATACTTTGCGGCCAACCGGAAAATCGTTGTACAAACCGGTGGAGTTCAAGCGAATTGCGATACCGCCGGTTTCGTCCTGAATGACGATATTTTTGAAAAAATTGCCCGATTCGTCATCGGCAACCACAACGCCATCAACAATCCAGTCTTCGGTCACTAAATTACTGGCGCCACCAACGGTGTGCAGCGCTTTGAGTTGGGCAATGGTCGCATTTGCTTCCAGATCAGGCAACTCACCTACCGGCGGTTCATCGAACTCACGGTCTATACAACCCCAGGTGGTGATCGAAATCAGCAACGCGAACAGCGAAAATCGTTTTAAGAAAAAAGCCATAACAGATGATGTATTTTAATTTTTTAAATATCAGATCCGGAAAGCCAAACTCACAAAGTAGTTTCTGCCAAATCCGTAAAAATATCGCGGTGGAAACCTGTTGACGTTTTTACCCTCAAAATCAAAGCGGTATTGTTCGTAGCCGCCAGTGATAAAGTCTTTTTTGTCCAGGATATTGTTCACCCCTACGTTCAGATAAATGAACAAGTTGTTGATTTTCCAGGATTTACCACCAAAAAAATCCATCGTGAATGCGGATGGCGCTTTTTGTTGATCAATGATCTGTTTCCACAATGGCGAACCGGGTTCTACGACCTCGTTGGCGTATTCCGGATCAGCCACATAAGAAACTGCCTCCGTCGTGCGGCGTTCCGGGAAAAAATCAATCCAACTGTTGTCGAAGTAATTGAAGCTCAGGTTGGCAAACCAAAACTGCTTAGCATTGTAACTTAGCGTAAAAGTCATGGCGGTCTGCGGAGAGCCGGCAACATAAAAATTCTTGATATAAACCTGGCGCTTACCCAATGACGCTGCATCCTGGTCGAGAAAAACTTCCACGTCCGGGCGGTTGGTATAAATGTTCTCCCCGATTGCGGCAACGGCTCTCGCTTTCAGCCCTGTGATGGGTGTTGCGACTTCAGTAGCCAATTCAACCCCCATGTGCTGGGTGGAGATATTGCTCATGATGTAGTTTACAAAACCACCCCTTACCCCGTTGTCATCAACCAGGGCATTATCTAAGTAAAAACTGCGGATGTTGATCTGGTCGTTAAACTGCGTGAAATAGCCGGTCGCTTTGATTTTCAACCCCGGCGAACGGAGGAAGTAATTGACTTCGGCTGAAAGTATTTTTTCAAGTACAGCACCTTCCGCAAAATCGGCGCGTGTACGGGGAGAAACATAAGCATTGCGGGTAAAAGGCGCACGCGTCAGGTAAGCGCCGTTCAGCACAAGATAGTTTCTGCCGTTCAGCTTGTAGGTGACGCCGCCTTTAACGCCATAATCTACAAAGCTTTGAACTTCCGATTTCCCTATGGAGTTCTCAAACCTTCCGTTTTGAACGTGTCCCTCCCGCCAGAAACGGGAGTTATTGGCGTTGGCCGCTGCAAAAAAGTCAAATTTGTTGAATTTCCATTCGCCCTGTACCCAGGCCCCCGCCCGGTTGTTGACGATGTCGTAGTTATAACCAAATTTTTCTCCTTCCTGCACGAGCTTGTTAACTGTGCTCAGGTCATTTTGGATAAATTCATTATCGCCGACGTTCCCAAACTCAGCAAACTTGTCAATGTCCAAATAAAAATCGCCCCCCAGCAGGTCATCCAATACTTTGAAGTATTTCGTTGTTTGCGACTGGTAGGACAAGCCGGCGGTGAGGGTAAATTTATCGCTGATTGCGCTCCGGAAATTGGAATTGAAACTTGCGCGGGTCATGTCTGCCCGGCGTTCTTCCACCACGTATTGCGACCGTTTCCCGGTTACATTATTGCCCTGAATCCCATCGGCATCGTTGATGGTTTGAATGCTGTTGCGGTTGGCTTCGTACATGTGCGTCCAGTCAACCTGACGCAGGTCTTCGTTTTCACGCAGCAATTGCTCCACGTCGTCGCGTTGGTCGTTTTCAATATAGCTCGGCAACCGACGGTAATAATCCGGTCGTGGATCGCGCGCATTGTACCAGTCGAGCGCGGTGAGTCCGTCGCGTCCAAATTCATAACCAACTGAAGTAGTTAGTTCAGAATTACTGGAAATCTTCCAATCGTGTCGCAGGATGGCCAACGGCTGGTTAGTATTTACCATTTGGCTGTTGCGCTTTTTGCCGTTTTGATACCCCCAATAGGAATTGTAGAAGTTCGTACCAGCTAAGTCGTACATTTCCTGCACAGAAGAAGTGGAACGCCCGCGAATGATCGGAGCGCCCAAAGCCGTCAGGTTTAAGGTGTGGCGATCGTTCAGTTTCCGGTCTACGGAAAGGAAGTAGGACCAGGCATCGTAGGAAGTTCCCGGCACATAGCCTTCTTCCGCCCAGCGACGGGATGCGGAGAGAGTTAAGGCCCATCCGTTTTTCATGCCCGTAGAATAAGTAGCCATGATGCGGTGCCGGTAAGTGCGATTGGAAATGGCATAAGAGACGCGTAATTGTTTGCGGTGCGAAGAAGCCCGCGTATCAATGTTCACCCCGCCGCCAATCCCGCCAAACGTGTATTCGGCAGGTTGAAGTCCAATTGAATTGGAGCGGCTTCGAACAACGTCGTTCAATCCACCCCATGCATTCCAGAAGACAAAACCGTCTTCCTGATCGTTGACCGGGATGTTGTTCAGGTAAATCAAGGTGTTGTCGGAATCGTAGCCCCTGATGCGAAAACGGGCAGCGCTAAAGCCAAAAGCAGCGGTAGAAGCAAAAAGGTCATTGGAGGCGGTGAGCACCCCGGCAATGTTTTGAGCGCCTTCGCTGCTGCCCTCATCAGAGGAAAGCGTAACAGTGGAGATGACTTCTTCTCCGGAAAGCTGGTCAATGCCAGCCTGCGAAGTAAGGCTAATCGTGCCTAAGTTAATGTTGCCGGCACCCAGCTCAATTAACATGTCGAGGTTTGCAAAGCCTGGCCTGGATATACTCAGGACAGCATCGCCTGCATTGGTACTGGTAGTGAGGCTAAAAGTGCCCTCAGCATCGGTGAAAACACTTGAACGCAACAAGCGAACTTCGACGCCCGGAACTGCCTGGCCGGTTTGTCCATCTTTAATACTGCCCTGAATCGTAATAGTTTGAGCCAGAATCAGGGACGGCAAAAAGAAGAATGCGGTGGAGAGAAAAAGGAGTACTTTTTTAGAATTAAGCATACTTTTGAGCTTCAATGAAACAAAGTGATGCAAAGGTAGCATTTCACTTGAATCGGTTTTTTTTAGATCGGTCAAAATTAACGCAAACTTAATTCGCTTTACATATCTGCTGAATAGCATTTGTCGTCCAAGCGTCTTTCATCTAATCAACAACCATGAAAAGATCTGTTTTTTTTCTTCTGCTGCTCACCCTACCGGCTTATGCCCTGTTTGCTCAAAAAGCTCAACAGTATAAAGTTGGCGCCATTGGATTTTACAATTTGGAGAACCTCTTCGATACGGAAGACGATCCACTGATCAACGATTCCGAGTTCTTGCCCAGCGGCAAAAAAAACTGGAACGAGACCATTTATCAGGAAAAACAAGGCAATATGGCCCGGGTCATTTCGGAACTGGGTGTGGAACTCAGTCCGGACGGGATTTCAATCCTCGGCGTGGCTGAAATTGAAAACCGGAGGGTACTGGAAGATTTGGTCAACCATCCAAAGCTTGCTGCACGCAACTACCAGATCATCCATTTTGATTCCCCGGATGAACGCGGCATTGATGTCGGCTTGCTCTATCAGGCCAAATATTTCAGACCCACATCGAGTCAGGCTGTTTTGATGCCCATTTACAACCCGGACGGCAGCACCCGTAAAACGCGCGACATCCTTTTTGTATCGGGCCTGTACGACGGAGAACCGCTTCATATTTTGGTCAACCACTGGCCTTCCCGCAGCGGTGGTGAAGCAGCTTCACAGCCATATCGCAATGCAGCAGCGTTGATCTGCAAAAACATTACTGATTCCCTGATGCAAGCCGATCCGAATGCCAAAATCATCATTATGGGCGACTTGAACGATGACCCCACCAGTCCGAGCGTGAAGAAGATACTGGCTGCGAATTTCAAAAAGGAAGACACCAAAAAAGGGGAGCTTTTTAACCCGATGTACGATTTTTTCAAAAGAGGCATCGGAACGCTGGCATATCAGGATTCCTGGAACCTGTTCGACCAGATCATTATTTCCCATGGATTGATCAATGAAAAAGCCGGGGGATTCCAGTTCTACAACGCCCGGATTTTTAATGAGAACTACCTGTTCCAAAAATCAGGACAGTACCGGGGTTATCCCCACCGCACTTTTTCAGGCGATACTTATATTGGAGGTTTCAGCGACCATTTGCCTGTCTTTGTTTACCTTGCCAAACCAATCCAATAACCTGAAATACCTGTGGGACTTGATAAAACGCCATTGGAACTGAACGACGATTTTCGCCTTGCGCTCGACATGATCGAGAAGCAGGGCCGAAATTTGTTCATTACCGGCAAGGCAGGTACAGGCAAGTCCACGCTGTTGCAATTATTCAGGAGTACCACCCGAAAAAAGACGGTTGTTCTGGCGCCTACCGGCGTTGCAGCCCTTAATGTGCAGGGGCAAACGATCCATTCATTTTTTGGGTTTCCAGCCAAGCCACTCGATCGCCGCGACATCAAAAAGCGGTTCAATCGCAAACTTTATCAGAACATTGAAGTGTTGGTGATTGACGAAATTTCGATGGTGCGCGCCGACCTGCTCGACAATATTGACTATTTTCTAAGGGTCAACCGGGAAAATCCGCTGCCTTTTGGCGGCGTGCAAGTGGTTTTTTTTGGCGATTTGTTCCAGTTGCCGCCGGTGGTGTCTTCTGAAACCGAGATGATGTTTCTGCAAACGCGTTATGAATCGCCCTATTTTTTTTCGTCCGCAGTCATCCGATCGGAGATCGAACTGGAGATGTTTGAGTTGCAAAAGGTTTACCGGCAGGAAAACAAATACTTTTTGAAACTCTTAGATGCTATCCGACTGAACCGGGTAGACGAGGACGATCTGGAGGAATTGAATAAACGGTACATTCCCGGGTTTACCTCATCGGATTATTACATCACCCTATCGGCGCGCAATGCCCGGGTGGATGCCATAAACCTGACGGAGCTGGCGCGTATTCCCCTTCCAACCGCAACGTACGCGGCGCGCGTTACCGGCAACTTCAACCCCAACCTCTACCCTGCCGAACCGAGCCTTAATTTAAAACTCAATGCCCAGGTGATGTTTACCAAAAATGACCTCCAGCGCCGGTTTGTGAATGGCACGATTGGCAAAATAGTCAAGCTGGAAGCTGAAACCGTGACGGTTCTGGTAGAAGAAGGAGAACAGCGGCGCTACATTGAAACCGAACGCATGGACTGGGAAGTATTGCAGTACAAAGTTCATCCGGAAGATCAAACCCGCATAGAAACAGAGGTTGTTGGAACGTTTAATCAACTGCCCTTGCGGTTGGCTTGGGCAGTTACCATTCATAAATCTCAGGGCAAAACTTTTGACCGGCTGATCGTAGATTTAGATAAAGGCGCCTTTGAAAACGGGCAGACATATGTTGCCCTCAGCAGGTGCCGAACACTTGACGGAATTGTGCTTCGGCACCCGCTTCGGTATCAGGACATTATGACTGACGAGCGGGTCGTGGAATTTTACGAACGGCAATTTTACAAATAGAATGGGCAAGCCATGATTTTTTTGGCAATATTTTTGCCCGGTAGAGATGCGCTTAGTACCTTTATTTGCAGGATAGGAAATTTTTCACAGCAAGCGAAAAACAGGATCTGATTATGGCAAAAACTAAAAGGAAGCTGATTGCGGATAAGCGTCAGCATGAAAGTGCAAAAAAAGCAATGTACGTCATCGTAGGGGTGACCATTGCGCTGATCTTACTCGTCTATTTTGTGTTTACAAACGGGTAACCACTTGCGAAAAGCCCTGCTTTTTTTCGCACCCAAAATCCAGCCGGCGCCAGTTGTCGACTGGATTTTTTTATCTTAAGGAGCTCCTTGTTTTTGGTTTATTGGGATGAAAGCTTCAAAAAGGGCTAAAATTGAGTACCGCAATTCAGAATCATATTTCGCCGAATGCAGAATCTATTCATATATAATTGCTCGTTCGGAATAAATTACCGAATTATTCATCTTATCTCATTTCGATAAAAAAAAGTAGGTTTTTGATGATACCAACTTTCTAAACGCGGTATAATTTTACATAGTCCTACCAAATAATGTTGCCACAAATCATAGATTGCAAACAATCGTTTTGCGTAATTCGATTCATTCCAATAAAGGAAATATTCCACGATTACGCCACACTCTCCTAACGGAGAATTTGCCAAATTTTTTGTCTGTAAAATTACTCGTGCCGGGCTTGCTGCTGCAAGCCGGACTGGATAGTCTATTTTTTAACTAAACATAACATCATGAAAAAAATCACACTCAAACAAGCTGTTCCGTTTTCACTGCTGGCCCTTGTGGCAGTGATTGCGATCTTTGCTCCAAACCTTCCAAGTTATACCGACGACGGCAAGTACAATGCTGCCGACATTGCGTGGATCATTGTAGCAACGGCACTTGTTTTTTTGATGACGCCCGGCCTTGCCTTTTTTTATGGCGGCATGGTGCATCGGAAAAACGTGATTTCCACAATGATCAAAAGTGTAGTGGCTGCCGGTGTGGTCAGTGTTCTGTGGATTGCGGTCGGCTTTAGCTTAGCCTTTGGAGAAAGTATCGGCGGGGTAATCGGCAACCCGATGACCTTCCGGTTTTTTAAAGATGTAACCTCCGGAGCACCCTGGAGCCTGGCGCCAACCATTCCCCTTGCGCTGTTTGCTTTATTCCAGCTCATGTTTGCCATCATTACGCCCGGGCTGGTCGTAGGCGCTGTAGCCGAGCGCATTCGCTTCAGATCCTACACCCTTTTTATTGTCTTGTTCAGCCTTTTGGTGTATGCGCCATTAGCACACTGGACCTGGCACCCGGAAGGCTTCCTGTTCAAATTGGGCGTACTCGATTTCGCCGGAGGAACCGTTGTTCATATTTCCGCCGGATGCGCAGCGCTTATGGGCGCCTTAGCATTAAAGCGCCGGATTGTCCACCTCGACAATCAGGAGATTCCGCCTGCGAATATTCCTTACGTCCTGATCGGAACCGGTTTGCTCTGGTTTGGTTGGTTCGGATTTAATGCGGGTTCAGCTTTGGGCGCGAATGGATTGGCGGTATCCGCTTTTGCGACCACCAATACGGCTGCAGCGGCTGCCGGCTTGTCGTGGATGTTTTTTGATGTGCTAAAAGGCAAAAAACCTTCCGTACTGGGCTTCTGTATCGGCGCAGTGGTTGGCCTCGTTGCCATCACACCGGGTGCAGGCTTTGTCTCCATTCCTGCCAGTATTTTTATCGGCGTTGCGTCGGCTGTCATTTCCAATATCGCGGTCTACTACAAGTCGAAGCTAAAGTTGGACGATACCCTGGATGTATTCCCATGCCATGGCATTGGCGGCATGGCGGGGATGCTGTTTACCGGAATTTTTGCCACCACCACTGTGAATAGTGCTGGCGCTGAAGGGCTTTTCTACGGCAACTACGCATTCTTTCTCAAGCAGTTAATGGGATTGGTGATCGCCGCAGGTTACAGCACGATCGTCTCATTTCTAATTTTTAAACTCATCAACTGGATCGAACCGATGCGCGTCAGTTCTGAAGATGAAGAAATCGGATTGGACGCTTCCCAACACGACGAAAAATACGTGCAGGGAACACTTCTGGTGC
Organism: Saprospiraceae bacterium; assembly: GCA_046153985.1. GTDB lineage: Bacteria > Bacteroidota > Bacteroidia > Chitinophagales > Saprospiraceae > JABWAJ01. Next base: position 14,429 of record JBJXFD010000038.1, on the reverse strand, counting down.
CGCAGTCCAACGGCAAACTTGCAGAAGTTCCGGCTTACGCTGATTAACTAATGCTGAATAAAAAGGTACGGCCTTCATTCGGTTTCTGGTACAAACCGATGGCCGTACCTATCATTTCACTTCCATAAAATGATTGACAATGTTACAAAAAATCTTTGCAACAGGCCTGGCATTTTTTTGCCTGTCCACTGCATCACATGCTCAGGATGCTGCTCCCGCAGCTGATACTACCACGGCGGTTATTGCGCCAGCCCTTGTATTTTCTGGTTCTGCAGACGCTTATTACCGCTTCGATTTCGGAGAAATGGCTGCGAACAACAAAACCAGCTTCACCAATTCGCACAACTCTTTTGAACTGGGAATGATTTCCCTGAAAGCGGAGCATTCCATCGGAAAAGTAGGGATGGTCGCCGATGTCGGATTCGGAAAACGCGCAGAAGATTTTTCCTACGCCGACGACAAAACGCGGTTCATTATCAAACAATTATACCTTTCTTATGCCTTTAAAAACGGCTTGAAAATCACCGCCGGAAGTTGGGCAACCCATGTGGGCTATGAATTAGTAGATGCCTACGCCAACCGGAATTACAGCATGTCCTACATGTTTTCCTATGGACCGTTTTTTCACACAGGCATCAAGGCAGAAAAAACTTTTGGCAAAACCGGACTTATGCTGGGTATTGCCAATCCGACCGATCTGAAGTCTACAACCCTGAGCAATAAATACATCATCGGACAACTCAGCACGGCAACTAAAGATGATGCGTTGAAAGCTTATCTGAATTATCAGGGCGGCAAACCAACCGATTCTGTATTGGTGAACCAGTTGGACCTGGTAGTTTTGGCAGCCCTGGGCGGCAAATTCAGTTTGGGCGTCAACGGCACCATTTCCAACGTGCAGTTTAAAACCGGGTCGGAAGACGATTTCGGCGATGGCCTGCAGTGGTTTGGCGCTGCACTTTATCTCAATGCAGACCTTAGCGAACACTTTTGGATGACTCTCAGAACGGAATATTTCGACGACGCTAAACAACTCAACGTCTTCGGCGCAGCACCGGCGGGTGGCAATGTCTTAGCTGCTACCTTATCGGCCAATTTTAAAGTTGAGGGCCTGACGGTCATCCCGGAAATCCGCTTCGAAAAAGCTTCAGAGCAAATCTTCTTCAATACGCCCGATAAGCCAACCGATACCAGCACCAGTTTGCTGGTGGCCGCGGTGTATAAATTTTAGACATTTTGAAGGAAAACAGATATTAACAGATGCTTGCCAGGCTGAACTGGCAAGCATTTTTTGTTATGTGAACCCGCAACTTTGACCCCCTTATTCAGAGAGTTCTATAAGCCGTTCAGGGCCCTTCCTTTAACCGAATGCAAGCATTTTTTGTATATTTGCGGTAAATAATTTCTCGCTATGTCCAAAAGACTCCCGATCGGACTACAGGATTTTCGCACCATTATTTCCGAAGGTTATAAGTACATTGATAAAACAAGGTACGTTTTTGAACTATGTACCAGCGGAAAATATTTTTTCCTCTCGCGACCCCGTCGGTTTGGCAAGTCTATCACTATTGCAACTTTACAAGAGTTGTACACTGGCAATAAAACCTTGTTTGAAGGCCTTTGGATTGAGCAAAAATGGGACTGGAACAAAAAGCATCCGGTGATCCGGATCTCTTTCAAAGACATCAATTTTGAGCAACGGGGTCTTGAAGAACCTTTGGCAGAACGGCTACTCGAAATTGCCACGGGGTACCAGTTATCATTGACCCACACGACTGCAAGGGACCGCTTCCGTGAAATGATTCAGGCTTTGGCAAAGGAACAGAAAGTCGTTGTACTCATTGACGAATATGACGCCCCGATCGTGCATTACTTAGGCAAAGATTTGAAGAAGGCTTACGAAAACCGGGAGTTGCTCAAGGGGTTCTATTCCGTTTTGAAAGAATCAGACCGCTACCTGGAGTTTGTCTTCCTGACCGGGGTGAGCAAGTTTTCCAAAGTTGGCATCTTTTCGGGAATGAACAACCTTCAGGATATCACAATGAATACCCGGTTTGCGACCATGCTGGGCTATACCCAGTCGGAATTGGAAAGCTACTTTGCGGAAGAATTAGAAGAAACGGCGGAGCAGTTGCAGCTCAGTAAGCCAGCATTGTTGGAAAAAATCCGTTATTGGTACAATGGCTATCGTTTTTCTGCCAATGCCGAAAGTGTCTATAACCCCGTTTCGACCAACCTGTTTTTCACAGAGCGTGAATTCAAAAACTTCTGGTTTGCTACAGGCACACCCACCTTCCTTATTAATGTTTTAAAATCGGAAGGGTTGTACGAATTCAAATTACAACCACAAAGCGAACAAAGCTTCGATTCTTTTGACCTGGAGGATCTTAATGCGTATGGCCTGCTCTACCAGACGGGCTACCTGACCATAAAATCGAAAGATGAGTTTGGATTGTACACCTTAGACTATCCCAACTATGAGGTTGAAAATTCTATGTTGGCCTACCTGCTGGAAGCATTTGGCGGTGTAAAAAAAGGAGCGGGCTTAGCTATGGCGGTGCAGCTGGAACAGGCTTTTATGCAGGATGATATTGAGCGCGTAATCCGCATTTTGCAGACGCTCTTCAGCGGGCTGCCTTACCAGTTGTATGAAAAGTATCCCGAGAAGTTTTACCACGCAGCCATTCATTTGTTGTTTACCTATATGGGATTGCGGGTGCAAAGTGAAGTGTGCACCAGCGATGGTCGAGCTGACTGTGTGGTAGAAACCGATGATCGAATCTATATTCTCGAATTCAAATTAGATCAAACAGCAGAGGCTGCGCTTATTCAAATCCGGCAAAAAAAATATTACCAGGCCTGGTGGCAAAAAGGCAAACCCGTAGTAGGATTGGGTATCAATTTTTCCAGTCAAACCAAGAACATCGAAAGCTGGAAAAAGGAAGCCGTTTTTTAATGTTCCCACTTTTCCATTTCAACCATCGTTTCCGGGTAATCGGCGCCTAATTTAACATGGTGCAAATCCTGTTCGGCGAAAGAAAGGGTGTCAGGACGGTGAATTTTTTCAAGCGGCACATTGATCAGTTCGGGCAGCCAGTGTTTGACGTAAGCGCCTTTTGGATCATAGCGGCGTGCCTGGGTCAGGATGTTGAAATAGCGATTTTCACGCGGGTCGCTGCCAACGCCGGCTATATAATTCCAGTTGCCCCAGTTGCTGCAAGGGTCGTAGTCTATGAGCATGGATTCAAAATATTCAGCCCCCATTTGCCAGTTCACAAACAAGTCTTTTATCAAAAAACTGGCCACGTTTTGCCGGCCCCGGTTAGACATAAATCCCGTGAGTTTGAGCTCCCGCATATTGGCATCAATAAATGGGACGCCGGTAACGCCATCTATCCATTTTTGCAGCAGGCGCTTGTCGTTGCGCAAGCGGGAGGAAGCCTCGCCTAAAGTTCCCCCTCTCAGAAAGATTTTATTACCGTGCTTTTTGCCCATAAAGCGAAAAAAATCGCGCCAGAGCAATTCAAAAAATATCCAGTAAGTTGATTCATTTGCGCCGTGCGTCAGCTCAAACCTCCGAAGTTCGTAATAAATGGTTTTTGGAGACAAACAGCCCTGTGCCAGCCACGGGGAAAACTTGGAGGAATAATCACCGCCAATGAGTTCATTGCGGGTTTCTTTATACGTTTTTACAAGTTGGCTATCCCCAAAATAATACTGGAGCCGTTCAAGCGCGGCAGTTTCGCCGCCTTTGAATTGCAATGCGCTTCGCGGATCACTTTCGATGGCTTCATGGCCAAAATCGGCAATGGAGGGTATGTCGCCAGCTGTTATTGGAATCCCCAATTTGGCTAAAGGTTTTTCGGGCGGTGGTAAAGGTTCCCGGATCGGCACGATGCGTTCCACCTCTTTCCTGAACTGCGTAAAAGTGTCCGGCGTATGGGTTACCGGGAAGGGCAAATCAGCAGTGTAATACAACATTTTGCCCCTTGAATAGCGAACCTCCTGCCCAATTGACCAAAGGTTTTGCTCCAGCGCATCCTGCACATTGACTTCTTCGCGGGTTCGTTCCCGGTTGCAAAACACCCAGCTTGTTTTCAGTTCTTTGGCCAATTCAAAAATAACAGTTTCCGGTTTGCCAACGCGTACGATCAGATCGCTGCCAAGTTTGCGAAGAGATTGACGCAAATCATGTACTGCCTCGATGATGAACTGAGCGCGGTATTTTCCTGTTTTCGCAAAACCAAAACGGGTCGTACCCGAAAACACGCGTTCGTCGAAAACATATACCATGGCCACCTCTTCCGCACTCGCCAGCGCATCAGACAACGCCTCGTTGTCGTGCAGCCTCAAATCTTGCCTGAACCAAACTATAGCGCGTCGTTTATACATGTTGCTTTGTTTTTGAAGCCTGCTTTGGTGCATAAGCAGGGGCCTTCTATGGGTCTCTTATTGAACTCAATCAAAATTTCTTGAAAATATTCAGTGTAACAACAGCAAACGACTTTGGTTTTTATTTTGACTGTGGAAAACAGGGACTCGTTGACATTAATTGTCATCAATTTGTAGAATCAGCGCCTCTCCGGCTGCAAGTTGTTCAATTTGGAGCAAACCATCATGAAAGGTCAATTGCATAAGGTAATTTCCTTCATTTTCCAGCGCCGAAAAAATGACCCGAAACTTCACACCGGGTGCATTTGGACAAGGGATTTTGACACGTTGGGCGGCTTGTTGCAGGTTGGCGTTGACCACAAAGATATAGGCGCCTTGATCCTGATGCGTCCAGGCCATAACTTGCCGGGCAGCTGTTGCATCAGGTGGAGTCAACCAGGAAAGGGGGCTGGAAAGGCCGGGCAACAAACGTTCAGCCTCATTTCGGATGCGGTTCAGGCGTTGGAACAAGGTCAGGTTATTCCCAAAAACATAGGGGCCCTGCGTACGCTTTGGCCCGTCTTCCATGCGGAATACATACAGTTTGGTGTAGTGCTCGTTGGGCGCCGGCTCGGGGTGTGGATCCCTGCATTCAAACCCGAGCGCCATATAGCTCGGCATGTCGGTCAGAAAAAGTCCCATAAAAAACCGTGCCTCATTTCCGGCCTGATAAAACTTGTCGAACCGCGGATCGTCCTTATCCCCGGTCATTAGCGTAAAACAAGGCGCAAAGCCCCGCGTATGCAACAAATCGAGATAAAGCCGAAAGTTTTGAAGGAAATCAGGTTCGCCCAGGATTATGGATTGCAAATCGCCAAGCGTGGCGTCTGCTTCCGAGAGGTCAAGGTGGTCTTCTTCGCTGCCGTAGGCCATCGTTCCGGGCGGCGCGAGGAAGGTTTCTGCAAAATAAGCAAACCAGGGCTTTTCCTCCCGAACCGCATGCAGTACTGCCCGATGGATGTCGTAATATTCGTCCGCGACTTCGGGCACGCCTTCCGGTCGCATTTGCACATGCGACATATCTCCGCGCATGAAATCGAAATGGTATGCCCGTTGCACGGCGGCGTATTGGCTGCACACGTATTTCCAGACTTCAATTTTGGGGCGCTCAAAATCAAATTCCCAATCGCGGTTGTCGTTTTTGTTTTCGTACAGTTTATAACGGGTTAGCGGACCAAACACCCTCGACATCGGACCGGCGTTGATGATGCGATAATCCAGCCAGGCGTCGTCAGCAATCGTTTTTGCTACCGCTTCGTCAATGTCCACTTCCAGGCCCCGGTAAGGAGGCCCCATGGTTGCAGGCATAGGTTCCAGGCCTTGTTGGTGTAAGTACTGGATAAAAACAGACCGGCGTTCATTGCGGGCAAAATCGTTGTTTTGATTGCCAAACAGCAGCAGGCAGCGGGTTGGTTCGGGCAACTTGAAAAACTCCAAGGCATTCGCAGGCAAAATAGCCCCGGGGTGTGCCGGGCCGAGTTCCTGCAAACATTGATAAATATGCTGTTCAACGCGTTTGTAAAGTTGTGCGCTGTGATCGGTAATGTGCGCCCCTTTTCGTTGCATCCACTCAAAAAAAGCCGGATTGGCGAGTACAATTTCTGAATAGCGATCGGTATGCGGAATGACATCCATGCCCACCACACGGCCCAGGGCGTGCAGCAGGTTAACGGTAACTTTGAGTTGTTTTTCAACGCTGTCCAATTCCGGCAAGGTATTCGCCAATTCCTGATTAAAAAACTCCCGGTTGATGTGCCAGCTCGCCATGCCGTAAAGGCTGGCTACGACCCCGGGCTCCCAAATAGGGAGCAAATGAACCGCTTGCTGGCAGGCAGGAACCGTGAACAGGTAATTGACTAAATTCCAGAAATTTCCGATGGTGCGAACGTTCACCCCCACCATATTGGTTGTGCGCAGCCAGCTTCCGTCGTTCAGGTGTTCAATTGGAGAAGGCTGGGTGTAATCCGGGTTGATTACTTTTTCGAACAGGTCAGTCCCTAATTTTTGCTTTAACACGGCAATTGTTGTCGCAGCAGGCAGACCGATGGCAACAGCAGGCGTCAAATTTTCAAGGTATGAGCTTTTTCCGCTGAGATAGGCGTCTAATCCGGTCAGGTCTGAATAGGCTGATGCATTCATGCTTTTTGCAATATGGGTAACAGGGCTTTGATGGCATTATCGCGGTAATAATAAGCATAAAATTCCGCTGGCGTGGTCTGATTTTTGGATGCTAAGCTTTGCAATACAGCTTCGGCAAAAGCAGGTGTATCGTGGTCGGCCACCACCACGAGTTGATCGCCACAAACTTGCTTTTGAATGCCGAATGCGCCACTCTCAGTTGAAACAACGGTTTTGCCCAATGCGATGGCTTCCAGCACTTTTGTTTTTACACCTGCGCCTTTTACAATGGGGTTGAGTACAAGATCAGCTGCCAGGACGTATTGGTCAATATCTTCCACAAAACCTAAGTAGTCCAGGTTGTATTGGCGGAAAGCCTCCAATTTATCGTATTCCACCGGCAGGCCGCCGCCACAAATTAAAATGCGATAATCCTGCGTCGTTTGCGATTTCAAGAAAGGCGCAAGTTCCTGAGCGATGAACAAGACGGCTTCGAGGTTAGGCTGGTAGTTTTGCGAGCCAAAAAAGAGGATCCAGCGTTCTGTATCTTTAAACCCGTGAATGGCTGCTACTTCACGTCGGGCTGTTTGCCGTTCCCGCTCCGCCGGTGGCGCTTTGCGTTCTACGCCATAAGGAACATCCACGCATTTTTGTGGGTCAAGCCCAAATTCAGCAATCGCTGCCACCAGTTCTTACGCAGAAATAAACAGCACCTGTTTTGCAAGGCGATAAGCGAACCATTCTACCGCCCAAACGATGCGCCACCACCATTTATTCATGCTTCGAAACCGCTGGTATTCGATGTTGTGGGCGTAAACCAGCAATGAAGTGCCGGACAATAAAAGGATCGGCAACAGCAATGGCGCAATAAAAGGCTGTTGTGCAATGCAATGCCGAACCCGTGCCGCTTTCAGGATACGATAACAACGCCAGGCAGCCAAAGGGCTGAAATATTTGATTATGCCTTCGCGAAAAGCAAATTCAAGCTGAAAAGCATGAGGGCCGGGGGTATTCCCGAAACTGGAAATACAAATCGTCGGCACTTCGCGCCCCAATGCTTCGCAAAGGCCATACCCGGCCTGGTGCCCGCCATTTTTTGGGGGCAAAAAAACGTATGGAATAACGACTGCCGTCACCGGCGGAGCATTAGTATGCAAAGTTTGGGTGTTTTAGGGGGTAAAGATAAGCGGAGTTGTGTAATAAGAGGCAAGGGGCAAATTGGCAAACAGGCAAGCCGCCAATTTGCCAACTTGCATATTTGCCCTTCGCCCCTTGCAACTTGCCTTTTCTTAATATCTCAGTCCAAAGCCAAACTTGTACAATGGATCCTTTGAATCGTATGGCACGTCCTCTTTTTGGTTGCGAACCGCTTCCATCGAGGATGGCAGCTCAAAAGGCAATTTCCCCTGTGGCTTGGCTTTGCCGAAAACCACATCCAATAAGGCGGCATCGCTGGCGCCGTAGTTGGCGAACAGGCCCTTTGCAGCCATGCTGATTTCTGGAATAACCGACGGGCGATCGAGGTAGATGTCCACAATCGTTGGAACGGTCTTCAGCAATTGCAGGATTTCTTCTTTTTCTTTGCCTTTAAAATCTAAGTCCCCGTGGTGGAATCCTTTTGCAATTGGATTATTCGTTTCCACCGGATACCAGGGCGCATTCAAGCGCAGGATGGCAAAATCCGCTTCTTCCGGTTTTTCTACAACCGTGCCGTATTGGGCAGCCACCTTGGCGTCTATGTTTTTGACGTAAATTTTATGCTTTCCTGCCGCTAATGGCAAGGTGCCTGGTTCATTTTTTAGCAAAGTAAACGAACGGCGCTGGGCCAGTTCACCGGCTTTTTTGAATTGCTGGTTGCTAAGCACTTTATCAGCTGCGGCCAAATCAACATAAGGATTGTCGAACAGCCCCAACTGAAATTTCTGGCGCAACAAACGGCGAACCGACTGATCAATGCGCGCTTCAGCCAACTTGCCTTTTTTGACTAAACTCAACACATGCTCGGCACAACTTTCGCCTCCAAATTGGTCAACGCCGGCTTCGATAGCCTTCAAAACGCGTTCTTCTTCACTCAAATTTTCAACGCCCCAAGCCCGGGCCGGCCAGGTAACCGGGCCCATTTTGACATCTGTGATCAAGCCCCAATCGGTGCAAATGATGCCATCGTATTTGTATTTATCCCGCAACAGGCCGGTAATCATTTCTTTGTTGAATGAGAAGGCGACGTCTTCACTGGATTGCCCCATCGGCACCCCATAATAAGGCATAATGGCCGCCGTATTCACCTCAAAAGCCGACTCGAAAGGAATCAGGTGGTAGTTGAAATTTTTGCCGGGATAAATTTGTCCCTTGTGGAATTCAAAATGCGGGTCAAGCCCTTCTTTTTGCGGGCCGCCGCCGGAAAAGTGCTTGGTCATACAGGCAACGCTGTTCGGCCCCAGCTTTTTACCCTGATAGCCCAGGACATAAGCCCGAGTCAGGCGGGCAGAAAGTTTGGCATCTTCTCCAAATGTGCCGCTCACCCTTGCCCAGCGGGGTTCTGTGGCGAGGTCGGCCATGGGGTGCAGCGCTTCATGGACGCCCACTGCACGGTATTCCTGCCTGGCGATGTTGGCGTGTTCCTGCATCAGTTTTTCGTCCCCAATGGCAGCAAATCCCAATTGTTCGGGCCACTGTGAAAACCCGTCCGATGCCATGGAAAAAATACTGTTGCTAAAGTAGTGTCGCGGGTCAGAAGCAATCGTAATCGGAATACCGAGCCGTGTTTTTTCTTCTGCGTATTTTTGAATATTATTTTGCCATTTGGCAAAAGTCCGAACCGTCGGGATTTGCCAAATATTGAAATGCGTCATCTTTTTATTGTCAATCCATTCGGTTGCAGGCGGCATGCGCATCATAGAGCTGGCAGCAGGCGCCAGTGAACCGTCTTCGTTGATGAAGGTCCCGTTGATGAACAACATCCCCGCTTTTTCTTCCAGCGTCATTTGAGCCAGTACGTCTTCTACCCTTTTTTCAATGGGCTGTTTTTTGTCCTCGTAGACATCCAGCTTGCCGTTTTTATTCAAATCGCGGTAAGCAGGTGGTGTAATCCAGGACGGGATGGAAGCTGCTGCGGCCAGAAAAACCAATGGCACAGCAATAGAAGTCAAACGAATTTTCATGGCAGGCAAAGTTTAAGTTGCATCAATGTGTAAATACTACACAAAGATATATTCCTTTTTCTTTACGCGCAAGACCTCCCTAACTCTAAAATTTTGCTTTTTTACAGGACACATAGTTTATTCATCTGTTTAACAGTTTTGAATGAGTGAAAAAAACTTCCCATTTTTGCGGAATGGAACACAAGATACAAGCCAAAAACTTAGATGAACAAAGATTAGGGCGGGTTTTGCCACACGTATCCGTGGATTGTGTGATTTTCGGGTTCCACGAAAATCAGTTGCGGGTTTTGTTATTGCGACTTCGCAACATTCAGGAATGGAGTTTGCCAGGCGGTCGCCTTTTTCCTGACGAATCCCTGGACGATGCGGCGCACCGCGTACTCAAAGAGCGGACCGGCCTGCAGAATATTTTTCTGAAGCAGTTCTATGCCTTCGGAGACCGCAGCCGTATGGACAATACCGATTTTCAGGGCATACTTGCAAAACAGGGCATCCAGTTAGAACCTTCTCACGTTTTGTTCGACCGGACAATTTCGGTAGGCTACTACGCCTTGGTCGAATTTTCGCAGGTAACCCCCGGATTAGATGCACTCACTGAAGAATGGCGTTGGTGGGATGTCCGGGAAGCCCCAGTGATGTTGTTTGACCACAAGGAGATTATGTCTGGGGCACTCAAAACGCTCCGCAGACAGCTACGCTATGATCCCGTAGGGGTGAACCTGTTGCCTGAAAAGTTCACCATGCCGGAACTCCAAAAACTGTACGAAACCATCCTGGGAAAAACGCTGGATCGCCGCAATTTTCAAAAGCGCTTGCTTGGCTACGGCATTCTGAAACGCTTGGAGGAACGCCGTTTAGGCGGCGCCCACAAGTCGCCTTACTTGTACAGTTTCGACCGGGAACAGTATTTCAAAGCCCTGGAATCCGGCCTGGAACACGAATGGTAGCAGTTTTCTAAATTTGTCGAAATACATGGAAAATAAAAACGATGGCAACAGACACTACGAACACCAACATTAATAGTCGGGGCGCTGCGCAACACACCTACGACGCCATCGTAATCGGTTCCGGGATTTCCGGGGGCTGGGCAGCCAAAGAACTTTGCGAAAAAGGGTTTAAAACTTTGGTGCTGGAGCGTGGTCGCAACATCGAACACGTCAAAGACTACCCTACCATGCTCAAAGCGCCCTGGGATTTTGAACACCGGGGGCGCATGCCTAATGCTTTTTTGAAAGAAAACCCGCTCATCAGCAAAGCGGCGGGATTTGGTGAAGATACGGCGCATTTTTTCATACAGGACAAAGACCATCCCTACGTTCAGGAAAAGCCATTCGATTGGATCCGGGGCTACCAGGTTGGTGGAAAGTCCCTAACCTGGGGGCGCGCTTGCCAGCGCTGGAGCAACTATGAATTTGAGGCGCCGGCCCGGTTTGGTTACGGCGCGGACTGGCCGATTCGCTATGCCGATGTGGCGCCATGGTACGCGCATGTTGAAAAATTCATTGGCGTTTGCGGCAATAACGACAGCATAGAAGCCATGCCCGATGGGGAGTTTCTACCCCCTTTCGAGCTGAATTGCGTAGAGCGCCACCTCAAGCAAAGCTTTATCAAACATTACAAAAACCGGCATTTGGTGCAGGGGCGATGGGCGCACATATCTCAACCCAACGACATTCATGAGCAACAAGGCCGCGGGCGTTGCCAGTCGAGAAATCTTTGTATGCGGGGATGCCCATATGGCGCTTATTTTAGCTCGGTCTCTTCCACCCTACCCTGGGCTGCAAAAACCGGCAACCTAACCATTCGTCCATTTTCTGTTGTCCACTCGATTCTTTACGACGAGCAAAAAGGGAAAGCCAAAGGGGTCCGAATTCTGGATACCAATACGGGCGCAGTAACAGAATATTTTGCCCGCATGATTTTTGTGAACGCATCCGCGCTCAATAGCAATCTGATCCTGTTGAATTCCATCAGCAATCGTTTTCCCAATGGGTTGGGCAACGACAGCGGTTTGCTTGGTACCCATATTGGGTTTCACCTCTACCGTGGCTTCGTCAATGCTTTCATCGAAGGGTATGAAGACAAATACTACTACGTGCGCAACCCTGTGGAGTGCATTTTGGCCAATTACCGCAACTTAGGCAAACAGGAAACCGACTACGTAGGCGGCTTCACCACTTTTTCCGGCGCTTCCCGCACACGGGGCGCTGTAAAACCGGAAGATCCCCAGATTGGTGCTGCTTTTAAGGAAGCCATGAGCGAACCTGGCAGGTGGGAGGTGTACATGTACATGCAAGGGGAAACCATTATGAAGCAAAGCAACCACGTGCGCCTTAGCAAAAATGAAAAGGACCAGTGGGGCATTCCTTTGCTGGTCACCTCGGTGGGCTACGACGACAACGACGAAAAAATGGTGAAAGATTTCCTGAATCAAAGCTGCGAAATGCTGGAAAAAGCGGGTTGTACCATCCTGAACCGCATTGACAACCAGCAACCACCAGGCTTGGACATCCATGAAATGGGCGGTGTCCGGATGGGCGCAGATCCCAAAACCTCCCTGCTCAACGAATGGAACCAGTTGCACCATTGCAAAAATGTCTTTGTCACCGATGGCGCCTGCATGACCAGCACGGGAAATCAAAGTCCTTCTATTTTGTACATGGCCCTGACTGCGCGCGCTGTCAATTACGCCGCCAAGGAGGCTCAAAAAGGCAATTTGTGATGAACAGAAGAGACGCACTATCTGCCACTGCGGCCTTGCTGGGTGGCGTCATCATCGGTGGACAGGCTTTCCTGAGCGGCTGCTTAGCTGAAAAAACTGAAACAGGGCTGTTCAGTGAAACGGATCTGGATTTTTTGGACGAAGTTGGGGAAACCATCCTGCCCGCAACGGCAAAGTCTCCCGGCGCTAAAGCTGCTAAAATTGCCGCTTTTATGAAAACCATCGTTACCGACTGTTATGATGCGGAAGAACAGGCGATATTTATAGCCGGAATTGGCCAATTAAAGGATTTGAGCCTGCGGCAATACCAGCGCTCTTTTTTACAACTCACCGCAGAAGAAAAAACCGGATTGATCACTGCGCTTGATGAAGAAGCGACGAATTTTAGTAAAAACAAACTGGATACCGAGCCGGAACACTATTTTTCCATGATCAAGCAACTGACGCTTTGGGGCTTTTTTACTTCCGAGCCGGGCGCTACGGAAGCGTTGCGCTTTGTGCCCGTTCCCGGAAGGTATGAAGGTTGTGTTGATTACGTAAAAGGCGATCCAGCTTGGGCCTGAATCTTCGATTGTACAGCTCGATAGCTGCGTTATGCTCGGCCCAAAAATCGTCATTTACGCGAGTAAACTCCGGTTTTTGGGCCTTCGCAAGCCTTGCTCTCGAGCTTTACAATCAAAGAAGGGTATCAAACTCTATTCCTCATTCATAAACAGAAAGCCGTGCAAAAAGTAAAAGTAGCCATCCTCGGCGCGGGATTCATCAGCGACATCCACTTGGAAAGTTACCACCGTTTTGTGCCAGAAGCGGAAGTTGTAGCGGTTTATACGCGCGACCTGGCGAAAGCGGAAGCATTTGCTAAAAAATATGGCATCCCGCAGTGGTACAACGATCTGGACGCGATTATTCAGCAATCGGGCTGCGATGTAGTGGATATTTGCCTGCCCAATTTTCTGCACGCAACTGCAACACTCAAAGCGGCCAAAGCGGGGAAACACATCATCATTGAAAAACCACTATCGGTCACGCTGGAGGAAGCCGACGAAATGATTGCTGCTTGTCAGGCCGCCGGGGTTAAACTCATGTATGCAGAAGAACTTTGCTTTGCGCCAAAATACGAACGCGCCCGCCACCTGGTAAAAGAAGGTGCGGTGGGTGAAATTTACCTGCTTAAGCAATCTGAAAAACACTCCGGGCCGCACAGCGACTGGTTTTACGATGTGAACCAATCCGGTGGCGGCGTACTCATGGATATGGGCTGCCATGGCATTGCCTGGTTTCGCTGGATGTTGGACAATAATCCCGTCAAGAGCGTATACGCCAGTATGGCAACCGTTTTGCACAAAAACAGGACGAAAGGGGAAGACAACTCCGTGCTGATCATCGAATTCGAAAATGGGGTGACGGGCGTGGTAGAAAACAGTTGGGCTAAACATGGCGGGATGGACGACCGCAGTGAAATCCACGGCACGGAAGGCGTAATTTACGCTGACCTGTTTATGGGAAACGCTTCTTTGGCTTACAGCAAAAACGGTTATGGGTACGCGATGGAAAAAGCGGATACGACGAGTGGCTGGAGTTTTCCGGTGTTTGAAGAAGCATTCAACCAGGGCTATCCGCACGAATTGAGGCACTTCATTGAATGTGTGTTTAACGATACCACCCCATTAGTCACCGGAGAAGACGGCCGGGCGGTGCTGGAAATCATCTATGCTGCGTATGCTTCGGCGGGCACAGGCGCCAAAGTGGAATTGCCTTTCAGGCCCCGGGTGGCCAAGCCAATTGATTTATGGCTTGATTCCGGGAAATAAGTGGGTTGTACCGCCGAACTCCAGTTCGGCTGCCCGTACATTGTAGCGCCGAACGCTGTTCGGCAGCCGAGGCAAATTGGCGATTCACGGTTTCGCGCCGAACTGGAGTTTGGCGCTACAGGTACCGCCGAACGCTGTTCGGCGGCTAAGGCAAAAGGGCGGTTCACGTTCCCCGCCGAACAGAGA
>JBJXFD010000333.1:0-24332 GCA_046153985.1 Saprospiraceae bacterium | reverse complement strand
AGCAAGCCTGTTTTGCCTGTATCATTTTTGCCAATAATAACATTTACTGCTGCGAACTCATTGCTCCTGAATTCGCTGTAGCCCATAAAATTTTTGAGTACTACTGATTTTATCATTTTGCTAAAATTACTGCTCGCTGCGAAGTTAGTAGTAAATTTTCAGTTGTGAGCTTTTTGTTTATACAAGAGCCTTCATTTATGCTATTTTACGCTGCTTCCTGCACCGTTCACTACAATACTTCACCTCCTCCCAGTTCTTTTCCCATTTCTTCCGCCACGAAAAAGGGCGTTGGCAGGTTGCGCAAATTTTCTGCGGCAGGTTTTGTTTTTTGATGGCAGGTGTTTTTGGCATACTCCTTAATTTTTTATCGTCCCCATTCCTCCATCTACCGCCATAATCTGGCCACTGATCCAAGCCGATTTTTCAGACAATAAGAAGGCAATTGCCTGCGCCACATCAATTGCTTCGCCCACTTTACGCAGCGGGTTTCTTTTCTGCATTTGTTCTGTTTTTTCAGGGGTGTTGATGAATTTTTCTCCCAGCGGCGTATTGACTAAAGAAGGCGCGATGCAATTGACCCGGATGGCGGGCGCCAGTTCGGCAGCAAGGGCTTTCGTCAATCCTTCAAGCGCGCCCTTGGCGAAGGAAATGGAAGCGTGGAAAGGCAGTCCCGTACTGACCGCTACGGTGCTGATGAAGACAATGGATGCATTTTCGGATTGCTTGAGGTTGCCCAAATATGCCTGGGCAAAAGCCACCGCACCCAGGGCATTGATGGATAAATCCCGGTTGAAATCGGCTGAAGAGAG
Source organism: Saprospiraceae bacterium (assembly GCA_046153985.1). Lineage (GTDB taxonomy): Bacteria > Bacteroidota > Bacteroidia > Chitinophagales > Saprospiraceae > JABWAJ01. Next base: position 23,523 of record JBJXFD010000333.1, on the reverse strand, counting down.
CCGTGCAAAGGGCTTCAAATTAATAGTACCCGGGAAATAGACCAACCCGTCAATGGCTTGTTCCAGCGTCGGAAATTTCCCAAAATCGTATGCTTCCACCTGATGCCATTCATCGTAAATGGCATGGTCGGGTTTGGTGCTCAGGCCAATGACAGTATGCCCTTCTGCTTGCAGCAGTTTTGCCGTTTCAACGGCGATGGCACTGGATGCGCCAGCAAACAGGTACGTTTTACGCATTATTTTTTTGATCGTTTGTTCTGTGAAATGGCCCGCTGGGCCTTGCTTTTAAAGCGAGTGATGCTGTCGTTCCGCGTGGCCGTATGTTTGGTTTTGCAGTGCTCCACCCGCTTTCGCCACCGGACATAGCTGGCGGGCTTTAAAGTCTGCTTCATCAGCGCTTTCACGGCAGATTCCTTCAACCCAAACTGGGTTTCGATGGCGTCAAACGGCGTCCGGTCTTCCCACGCCATTTCTATGACGCGGTCGGTGTCAATGTCGGTTAGTGCTCCGCTGCCTTGTCCGGTAATTTCTTCCATGCATCCTGATTTCAGCCTTTTCAACAAGGAGAGCAAGGGATTGTTGTGAAGAAAGGACGATAGATTTGATAATTAAATAAAATAGATTGCCAAAAAGACAATACTTAAATAAACCCAGAATAATGAGAATACAATATGAACCAGCGTTTCAAAACGCTTGCCCTTCCAAAGAGCCGATGAGTAGCCAAAAAACTGAATTAAAAGCCGGGCTGCCCAGAATACGCCAAGCCCTAACGCCAATCTATTTCCAAGTGGGGTGTTGACAAGCTCGTTTGAGGAAGTCAGGCACAGCAACCCCATTAGCAAGACCACCAATGCAATAAAAAAAGTATGCACCAGCATAATTTGCCGGTTGACTAAACTCAGGGATTTCAACTCCTGATCCCAGTTGAAATACCTTGGGAAGATGACGTGGACCAATGCCAGAACAACCAAAAGCAGGCCAATGATTTTAATTTGTGTTTCCATTTTTTTCAAGGATAAAGGTGGAAATAAAAGGCGTCTGTTTTATTTCTTGTCGCACGGTAAGGTTGGCTTCCCTGAATATTTTAAACCAGGCTGATTTTGAATAAAAATGAAAAAAACCAATGTTATACGCTAAAAAATTGGCCGGATCCCTCAAATGTTCGATGACGAAAACTTGCCCGTTGGGCTTCATGATTCGACTCAGTTCTTTGAAAAATGCAACCCGCTCCACCTCATTTCTTATTTCGTGCGCCGCTAAAATTGCGAATATTTTATCCGCAGCGTTGTCGGGCAACGGCAAATGGGTGGTTTCAACCTGTTGCGTTCCGGAAAAAGGCGGGTATGCTTTTCGCGCCCTTTTAATGGAGATTTCTGTGTGTTTCAAAGGGTCGTAGAAATCAAGCGCAATCAGTTTAGTACCCTTAAATTTATCCTGCAATAAAGCGCTCGTTTCATCAAACCCCGCATTGATGTTTACGATTAGATTTTCTAAATTGTTTTTTTGCAGCCAGTCGAAGCGGTAAAGCCCCGAAAGGTCGTAAACATAAAAAGAAGCCAATAAAGAGACCATGGTAGAAATGGAAATCAAAAAAATGGCGAGGTACAGGAAAAATTGCAGCGATTCCTGTACATAATTGGCAGCAAAAATCAAAGATAAAACCAAAGCCAACGCAAAAGCGTAAAAATGCCAGTTGAAACGAATGATGTTGAAGACGCCCTGAAATGGTTTTCTCATGGTTTCCATACCTCTATTTTTCCTTTTTTCCAATAGTATGGAATATTGTGAATGATAAACGCATTCGCCAAAACCGGATTTTCAAGGTTAAGCGTGTTTAAAAACGCAAAACGGTAATCCGTAATCGCTACAGGTTTTGGCGTCCAGTTTTCCCGCACGCCCTCAATAATTAGAACCTCTTTTGTTTTGGCGTTGTAAGTAAAGGTGAAGGGCAAAGGTCCGGCAAATCTTCTTGCCGTTTTCCAGTCTGGGAATGGCGAATGTGATGGCAATGGAATATCGCCTTCCGAAAGATCTGCTTTGACAATAAAATTTGATTTATTGGATTCAATTTCTTTGATATTGCCTGCTCCGGATTGAATAATATCGGTTGTGGTGTAATTGTAATGGGTGAAGGTGTTGCCCATGACCTGCATTTTCTTTTTGTCGGTTTCGGATTTTAAAATGTACAACCCCCGCAACCTTTTTCCCGCATTGGTGGTGTATCGGACAAATACGCGATAGCCGATCAAAAAAAAGTCGTTGCCCATAAATTTTGGAAAACCCTTTGGCCGCAAGCCTTTTGTCTGCACCATCGCAATGGCTAAAAAAGCCCATTGATCTTCAAAGGTGTCCAATTCCAAACACGGCGGAATAAGGTTTTGCAATTGCGCTTTCGGAACAGCAAAGGTGAGCACAAGGGAGCTTTCAAAAAAAGCTTCAACATCAAAAGGATGATTTTTCAGGAATGAAAGCATGTCGGGCTATTTTTTGTTCAAATAAAATTCATTGTAACACATGGTTCTTAGCTGCAAGAATCAACAAATCTACCGTTTTTGTCCCATCCTGCGTTGGATAATCCTGGCGTTGTAAATTGATTATTTTAAACCCATTTTCCTGAAGCACAGCTGCCAAATAATCCGCCTGGTGAAAATACATGTAGAGTTGATACGCCCCGTCGCTTGATGTTTTTGGGCCTGATTTACTGTAGTTATCTTCCATTGTACTCAAATAAAGTACGCCATTCGGTTTTAATATTTTGCCGGCATCGCTGATTAATTGCACCGACTCCTCCCGGGATAAATATGGCAAACAAAATCCGCACATGATTGCATCGTATTTTTGATCCAATTGGCCAATATCCATACAATCCATAACCTGAAATTCAGCGGTCGGATTATTAATTTTAGCAAGTTCAATCATATTTGGAGCCAGGTCAGTTCCCAGAATTTTAAAATCAGGCCGCTTTTTTAATAAATATTGGGTGATATTCCCCGGGCCACAGGCCAATTCGAGAATTTCAGCATTTTTTTGGGTGATTTGATCACAAAACAAATCAAACGAATGGTGGTATAAACTCACATCCATGTACTTATCCTGGTACACATCTGCAAGTTTGTCAAACACCGCAACTGCGGCTTGAATTTCATTCATGGCTAAATTTATTTTATTTCAGCTTCAATATCCATCAGGTATATTTTATCCATGAGTTCGGTATACGAGTCGCGCATGATTCGCCCCGACAAGTACAGGCTTTTTGCTTTTTTAAGGCATTCCTGATAGCTGCTTTTTTCGCCGAGCGCTTTATATGCCAATCCCAAATAATATTGATTTTCGGCCAGTTCATTGTAGGCTGATTGCCGCTGTAAGGACTCAATTGCGCGCTGGTATTGGCCCGTTTCGAGGTACAATACGCCCAAGTGCAAGTGGTCGAATATGCCGATGCTGTAGTCAGGATTGCTCAACTGCGCTTCGATGATCTCCATCGCTTTTTCTTTGTTCCCAAGCGCTTTATAACACAAAGCCCGTGCGATATGCAAATGGTATTCCCCGCCTGCCGAATGCCCGATATCGTAGCTGATCAGGCTGTCCAACCGCTCGATATCCGCAATAGCGCCCCGGTAATCTCTGAAAAACTGATAGCGGCACCAGCCTCTGTATCCTAAATTTTCTTTAGTATTTAATTCAACCGCCTTGTCTATCAGCGTTTTCCAGGTAACAAAATCCCCGCTTTTGAGGTAGGCGACCGATTTGTGCAAATAGGCATACGAAAAATACGGGCATTTTTCAATCGCTTTGTCCAACGCTTCCTGGAATTCCCTGCTGTATTGGTAATGGCCATCCCGTTCTTCTGCAATCACGCAGGCTTCGTACTGGAGGGTGTCTTTCGCATACAGAAAGGCATTACAATTTTGGGCATTCCCGGAAAATGGCAGTCCAAGCAGGGCGATTGTCAGCGCGAGGTATTTCATGGCATAATTTCTATTAATTGTCCGTCTTGCAATTTAAAAATAAGGTATTGGCAATAATCTTCTGGAGCTTGTTCATTGGGCAGTATTTTCCAACCCGACAGGCTTTTGGTGATTTGCAGCAATTGTTTGGTAATGGATTTATCGAAGGTTTTAGGCTCATAATTTTCATTCATGCCCATGATCCTGAACCACCCTGTTTCCCCTTTGCAATTGACGAGGAACCGAATCCGGATCAATCCGGTTTCGCCCGGCATTTTTTTTGACCGGTAGGCTTCGGTAAAAACCTTTTTAAGCGCCTGTTTTTCTCCTTTGTATTGAAATCCCAGGTTGAAATTGTGGTATTGTTTGGCTTTGGCTTCATTGCACAACTCAAAATCAGGATCGTCTTCTTTGGGATCGAAAGCGATGTCGCCTACCATGCGTGGGTATTTGCTGTCTCCTTGCACCAGCGTACGCGTGCAGGAGAAGGAGAGCGCCAGTAGGGCTAATACAAAAATTGCGAGCGCATTTTGCTTCATCTCACGTAGTGTCTAACGAAATTTCATAATTTCTACTTTAATAAAGTTTGCTCTTACAAAATCTTCAAATTCAGCAATGTTTCCTGGAGCTTTCCCGAAGCACTTTATCATGGTCGCCGTTTCTGTCGGATCAACAACGAAAGCAGTAAAAGCATAGCCTTTTGGACCATATCCGCTTACTGTGACAAAAGAACCTTTTGCAAGCGGTTCCTGTCCAAATGCATTGGCAAGCTCGCCGGTCATTTTGGCCACCTCGTATTTCAGAAAGTTAAATTGATGCTGTTGGGTAGGATAATCATGATTTTTTCCAATAGTCACAATTTCTATCTTAGCCTCGTCCGGAGCGGTTGTCGGATATTGCCCGTCTTTTGTAAAAATCACACTGCCCGACTCTTCCAACCCTGCCATTTTAAATAATTCTTCTTCTTCTTCAAATTCGCCAATATAAGTTGAAAACAGGGCTGTCCTTAGTATTTTATCGTACCGATTTTCTTGTGTTTTCAAACAAAAAGCCTTGATATTATATGTTTTGGAACCTTGCTGCACCGATAGTACATAGCGAATTGTCCCTTTCCGTTTGTCGTGAACGACCGCAAAAAAAGCGCTGTCTGTTGCCCCGAACTGAACGGGTCGCAACTCCAGCAAAGCCGTATTTTTGAGCATCAAAGTTTTTAGACTGAAGCTTTCTTTTACCTCAGCGAGGGATGCATCCTCAATTTGGAGTGAAACCGAAGTGGTCGGATATTCTGCCTGGAACCCGTCATAGGTTTTTGCCTTTTTAAATCCGGGCGGCACAATGATCCAGACGCCTTTTCCGAGATGGCTGCTTTGTTCTGCTTTCCTGGCTTTCAGGATAATCAGAGAATTATCGCGGCAAGCTTGAAAAAGCAGGAAGAGGGCAGCTGAAAATAGCGCAGTTTGGATTGTGGTTGATTTCATAGGTTATGGATTTATTATTTATCAGGCGACCGCAAAGCGTTCGATTGTTTTCGGCAAACGAGAGGGGCGCCCTACCGTTCACTTGTTTGGGCGACCGCGAGGGTCGCCCCTACGCCAATTCAATCAACAACTGCCCCTTCTCTACCGGCGCCCCTTTCTCCACACAAATATTTTTAATCACCCCATCGCCTGGCGATTTCAGCACGTTTTCCATTTTCATGGCTTCCAGAATGAGCAGCGGATCGCCTTTGTGGACTTCGTCGCCGGGTTGCACCACGATTTCAAATACCAGTCCCGGCATCGGCGCGTGGATGGCGTTGACCTTGTGCTGCACGACCGTCGAAAGCCCCATCTGTTTCACGAGGCGGTCGTAGGCGTCGGCGATGGTCACTTCGTGGGTTTTGCCGTTCACTTTCACCACGCAGCGCTTGGCTGCCAGGTCCAATTCCACAATTTCGGCGTGGTAGGAGCGGTGGTCTTTCAGAATGTGGAATTGCCCTTTTTCGCCGATGGCAAGGATGTCCATTTGCTCAACCGGCAATTCGGGAAACTCGAAGCGTTCATCTACGCTGAAGGTATAACCTGATTCGTTTGTCATGCTGCTGTGTTATTTTATCCGGTGGTCGTGTCGTCGGTCATGGCGTACATTTCGATGGGCGGGCAAGTGCAGATCAGGTTGCGATCGCCCTGCGCGTTGTTGATGCGGCCCACAGATGCCCAAAACTTATGGCCGTGGCGCAGGTAAGGCAGCGGGTAGGCCGCTTTTTCGCGAGAGTACGGCATTGTCCAGTCGTTGGCACTCACCAATTCCACCGGGTGCGGCGCGTTCACCAGGACGTTTGAATCCGCAGGGTATTCGCCGCGTGCAATTTCATCAATCTCCTTGCGGATTTGCAGCAATGCATCGCAAAAGCGGTCCAATTCGTCCTTACTTTCGCTTTCCGTCGGTTCAATCATGATGGTGCCGGCAACGGGGAAAGACAACGTTGGGGCGTGGAAACCATAGTCAATGAGGCGCTTGGCCACATCTTCAGCGCTGGCTAAAGATTTGAACGGATTCAGGTCAATGATCAGTTCGTGCGCCGAGCGGCCGAGGTCGCCCACGTACAGCACCTGAAAAGCCGTTTCTAAGCGCGCCTTGATGTAGTTGGCGTTCAGGATGGCGTATTTTGTCGCATCTGTGACGCCTGCGCTACCCAGCATTTTGATGTAAGCATAAGAAATGAGCAGGATGCTGGCTGATCCCCAGGGCGCCGCCGAAACAGCGCCGGAAGCCTGTTCGCCGCCGGTTTTCACCAGCGGGTGGCCGGGCAGGAAGGGTTTCAGGCTTTCATTGACACAGATGGGGCCCATGCCCGGGCCGCCACCGCCGTGTGGGATAGCAAAGGTTTTATGCAGGTTCAGGTGGCAAACATCCGCGCCGATGATGCCCGGACTGGTCAGTCCCACCTGGGCGTTCATGTTGGCGCCGTCCATATAAACCTTGCCGCCGTATTGATGAATGATGTCGCAGATTTCCCGGATTTTTACTTCAAAAACGCCATGCGTGGAAGGGTAAGTCACCATCAGCGCAGCAAGACGATCCTGGTATTGTTCGGCTTTCGCCTGAAGATCGGCCACGTCTATATTGCCGTGGTCGTCGCATTGCACCACCACCACGTCAAACCCGGCCATGACCGCACTCGCCGGGTTGGTGCCGTGCGCGGAAGAGGGAATGAGCGCCACGTTGCGGTGCGTTTCGCCCCTCGATTCGTGGTAAGCGCGGATCACGAGCAACCCGCTGTATTCGCCCTGCGCCCCGGAATTGGGTTGCAGCGAACAGGCAGCGAATCCCGTGATTTCAGAAAGCCAGGCTTCCAGTTCGCGGAAAACTTGCTGGTAGCCTTCGGTCTGGTTCAGCGGAGCAAAAGGGTGAATGTCCGCAAATTCCGGCCAGCTCACGGGCAGGAGTTCGGTTGCTGCATTCAGTTTCATCGTGCAGGAACCGAGCGGAATCATCGAATGCGTCAGCGAAAGGTCGCGTTGTTCTAAGCGCTTGATGTAGCGCATCATTTTGGTTTCGGTGTGGTTTTCGTTGAACACCGGGTGCGTCAGGTAAGGGCTTTGCCGGGTTAGACTGTCTGGTATTTGCAGCGAATCCGGCGCTTTGCTGCTGAAGGGCAGCGCGCTGCTTTTTGCTTCCGCAAAAACGGCAGCGATTTTTTCCACATCGGCCAGCGTTGTCGCTTCGTGCAGGCTGATTTGCACCCCTTCAGCCCCGTAGTAAAAGTTGATTTCAGCAGCTTCCGCCAATTGCTGCAATTTGCTGCGCAGGGCTGCATCCGCTTCCACGGAAAGCGTATCGAAAAAGTATTTATTTCGCTGTGTATAACCCAATTTTTTCAGGTTGGCGTCGAGGATCTGCGCCAGCGTATGCACCCGGGTTGCGATGGCGCGGATGCCTACCGGGCCGTGCCAGGCGGCGTACATGCCCGCCATGATAGACAACAGGGCCTGAGCTGTACAAATATTGGAGGTCGCTTTTTCGCGACGGATGTGTTGTTCGCGGGTTTGCAGGGCCATGCGGAGCGCCGGTTTGCCATGGGCATCCACCGACACGCCGATGATGCGCCCAGGAATCTGGCGTTTAAAATCGTCTTTGGTTGCAAAATAAGCCGCGTGCGGCCCACCATAGCCCATCGGAACGCCAAAACGCTGCGTATTGCCCACCACGGCGTCGGCGCCCCATTCGCCCGGAGGCGTCAGCAGCGCCAACCCGAGCAGGTCGGCTGCTACCGTAACGTAAATCTCCTGCGCTGCTGCTTTTTCCGCCAGCGCGCGGTAGTCTTCCACGGCGCCTTCCCGGTCGGGGTATTGCAACAGGATACCAAAAGTTTTGTCGGTAAACTCGAACGCGCGCCAATCGCCAACAACAACCTTAATGGCCAAAGGCTCGGCGCGGGTTTGCAGGATTTCTATGGTTTGTGGCAGCGTTTTGTCGGACACCAAAAACTCATTGGCGGCATCGCCTTTCGCTTTTTTGTTTTTCAGTGCGTAGAACATGTGCATCGCTTCGGCGGCAGCGGTGCCCTCGTCGAGCAGCGAGGCGTTGGCAATGGGCAATCCTGTGAGGTCGCTGACCATGGTCTGGAAATTGAGCAGCGCTTCCAGTCGGCCCTGAGCGATTTCAGCCTGGTAAGGCGTATATTGGGTGTACCAGCCCGGATTCTGGAAGATATTGCGCAGGATGACCGACGGCGTAATCGTACCGTGGTAACCCATGCCGATATAAGATTTGAAAACGCGGTTTTTAGCAGCCGTTTGTTTCAGTTCCTGGAGGTATTGAAATTCCGAAACAGCGTCGGGGATGTTCAGGGCGCCTTGCAGCCGGATGGCATCCGGCACGGTTTCATAAATCAGTTGGTCGAGCGACGACACGCCAATGAGTGCCAGCATCTCCTGAAGTTCTTCCGATCCGATGCCGATATGCCGGCTTGAAAACCGGTCGTAAAAAGCTGTCTTATTCATGATGTGAACCCTGATCTTTGGTTAGGAAAATCTGTGCGTAAAAGTAAGTTTTCCCATTAAGAAATAGTGGAAAAATAATCCTGTCTGTCAAAACCTGCTTGGAGATAAAAAGTTCGATCAAAGGATTTTTTCATTTTCCAATCCTCATTTCCAAAGTTTTTGAGATATTGCGCCACAGAAGAACTTTTCAGAACCAAACTTGCAAGCCTCTATGAAGAAGATCGGTATCCTATTCGGACAAGAACGCAGTTTCCCGAAAGCCTTTGTGGATCGGGTAAACGCGATGAAAGTGAGCGGGGTGATCGCAGAACCCGTAAGCATCAACAAGGTGGCCCAGGGCGTGGCAACCGACTATGCGGTGATCATTGACCGCATCTCACAGGACGTGCCGTTCTACCGCGCTTTCCTGAAAAATGCTGCGTTGACCGGAACAGCGGTGATCAACAACCCATTCTGGTGGAGCGCCGATGAAAAGTTTTTCAACAACTGCCTGGCCTTGCAGGTCGGCGTGCCGGTGCCCAATACGGTGTTGTTGCCTTCAAGGGATCATCCGACCGATACCAGCGCGGAGTCGTTTTCCAACCTCTCTTTTCCGCTCGACTGGAAAGGCATTTTCGAGTACATCGGTTTCCCGGCGTACATGAAACCACACTCTGGCGGGGGCTGGAAAAGCGTTTACAAACTCAACAATGCCGACGAACTGTTCGACAAATTTGCTGAAACAGAGCAGTTGGTGATGATGTTGCAGGAAGAAATCAAGTTTGATGCCTATTTCCGTTGCTATTCGATAGGCCGGAAATACATCCGCATCATGCACTACGAACCGCGCAACCCGCACCACTTGCGCTACGCCGCTAACTTCGACGTGCCGGATTCTCTCATCAAAACGATGGAAGATTATGTGCTGCGCCTGAACAACGCGCTGGGCTACGATTTCAATACCGTTGAATTTGCGATCCGCGACGGCATTCCTTACGCCATAGATTTCTGCAACCCGGCGCCTGACGCCGATGTAAACTCGGTAGGACAGGAGAATTTCGACTGGGTGGTGGAACACGCAGCCAAATACGCCATCGAGCGCGCACTGGACCATACGCCTGGCGGAAACAATTTGACCTGGGGCACGTATATTCAGCAATCGGCTCAGGGCAAGGTGATTTCAGCGCCGGAGAAGAAAGCAGCAGCGCCTAAAAAAGCGGCAGCAGCTCCAAAAGCGGACGCCAAACCGGCAAGCCCAAAAGCGGCCTCAGCAAAGACAAAGAAGAAGTAAACTTTAACTATTGTAGCACTATATGTGTTACAATTCTGTAAATTCGAGTCTTAATGTACTGAAATTCAGCGCTGATACATTGAACGGCGTTCTGCCTGAAACCAGGGAACGCTTTTCGATGTTGATACGACACCACGAATATTAAACGAACATACACATCATGGAAACGGCACGATTAGCCATTCTCGACATGTACGAAGGCCTTCCTAATCAGGGAATGCGATGTATAAAAGAGATCCTCAGCCAGTTTGGCGACGAAGTAGAATGGGAAATATTTGACGTAAGAAGCCTGGCGGAAGTACCCGACCTGAGTTTCGACATTTACATCTCCACAGGCGGCCCTGGCAATCCAACTGATGGCGACGGCGTCTGGGATGTAAAATACTATAAATGGTTGGATGCCGTTTGGCAATGGAACCAGAATCCGGAAAATTCGCGCAAGCACGTTTTCCTGATTTGTCACTCCTTTCAGATGGCATGCCTGCATTTTGGTTTGGCAGAAGTAAGCCGCCGGAAATCCATATCTTTTGGTACGTTTATCTGCCACATCACAGAAGAAGGACACGACGAACCGCTGTTTAACGGGTTAGAAAATCCGTTTTATGTGGCGGATTTCCGGGATTTCCAGGTGACGCAACCGGATGAGGCCCGGTTTGACGACATGGGCGCTAAAATTGTAGCTTTGGAAAAACTGCGTCCGCACATTGCGCTGGAACGCGCACTGATGGCAGTTCGTTTTTCGGAAGAAATTTTCGGGGTGCAATTTCACCCGGAAGCCGATTCCGAAGGCATGCTGAAACATTTCCTCGAACCGGAACGCCGCCATAAAATCGTTTTGGAACACAGCGAAGAGAAATACCTTCAAATGATCGAACATTTGAACGATCCCGGAAAAATCGGCCTAACCCACGACATCATCCTACCGCTGTTTTTGCGCCGGGCATTGAGTACATTATCGGGAAAGTTGGCAGTTAAACAAATTGCAGCTGGCAGCGGGACATGGTAGTTACTAACTATGGAAAAGTTGGCAGTGGGCAGGGAACAGTGGGCAGTTGGCAGGAGCGTTCAGTTTTCAATGGATTGAATACTAAGCAATCGTAGAGTTGGGGCCTGCTCGATTTGGATATACAACTCTATTTGGAATAACCCAAAACTGCCAACAGCACCCTGAAAAACTGCCAACTACACATCTGGATACGCAACCTTGTCGGGAGTAAACACAAAGACTGCCAACTGCACCCTGAAAAACTGCCAACTGAAAGGAACTGCCAACTTTACAGACTAAAAACGTACAATATGATCGCCGGGTACCGCCAAGCCTACAACGAGCAATTTAGTATCGAGCGCTACGAAGACATGCTGGATCACATTACCGAAACTTATGGCCACCGCCCGAATTTCCGGGTAGCGGAAACGCCGGTTTTTGTGCCACATGCGCTGAAAGAAAAACTCATTGCAGCATCGGAGGATATCCTGAAAACCCTGATGCGGCCTGATTTCCAGGCTTTGTCGGAAAGCGCGATTCCGCCACACCTCCGCGTGCCCAACGAAACGCCCCATACGACCTTCCTGCAGTTGGATTTCGGGATTTGTCAGGACGAAAACGGGGATTATTTTCCGCAATTGGTCGAGCTGCAAGGCTTTCCGTCGCTGTATTTTTGGCAGGATACCGTTGCGCGGGCCTATCGGGAATTTTTCAACATCCCGAGCCATTTTACCCACCTGTTTGGCGGCATGACCTCTGAGGAGTACGTTGCAATGCTCCGCAAAATCATGTTTGGTGATAGTCGCCCGGAAAACGTGGTGCTGCTGGAAGTTGAACCGCCTAATCAGAATACCGCCATTGATTTTTACATCTCGCGCCGCGATATTGGAATGGAGTTTGTCTGCATCAGCGATGTCATCAAAGAAGGCAAAGACCTCTATTATGTGAAAAATGGACGAAAAATCGGCATCGAACGCATCTACAACCGCGTCATTTTTGACGAGTTGCACAAGCGCGATGATTTGCGGCGGGGCTTTGAGATTACTGACGAAATCAATGCACACTGGGTTGGGCACCCCAATTGGTTTTTCCGCATCAGCAAACACACCTTGCCGTTGTTGGACAGCCCTTATGTTCCGAAATCCTATTTCCTCAGCGACCTTGACGCAGCGCCTGCCGACCTCGACCGTTACGTACTCAAGCCCCTGTTTTCGTTCTCCGGCCAGGGCGTTATCATCAATCCAACAAAGGCTGATTTCGATGCCGTTGAAGACCGCTCGAACTTTATTCTTCAACGCAAAATGGAATACGCCCCGGTGATCCCGACGCCCAATGTGCCCGCCAAATGCGAAATGCGCATGATGTTTCTTTGGGAAGACGGGGCTGCCCGCCCACAATTGGTGAACAACCTGATTCGGCTCAGCAAAGGTGAAATGGTCGGCGTGCGCTACAACAAGGATAAGGATTGGGTTGGCGGCAGCGTTGGCTTTTTTGAAGAATAGACCTTGAATCTGGTTATTGGTTATTAGTTACTGGTTATTGGTCTGTCCCCAAATCTTCAAATACTCAAATAATCAACCTATTATGAGCAAAAACATCGCACTCCTGTTGCTGGTTCTCGGAATCGGCGTTGGCATTTATGCATTCTCCACCAGCAAAGAAGACAAAGCCGAAATTGAAATCGGCAGCTTCAAATTGTCGGCTGAAGACAAGGAAGCTTCACGGGAAACCACCATTTTGTATGTGCTTGCAGGCGTTTGCGTGTTGGTTGGCGGGGCATTGCTGGTGCGCAAGTAGTGGTCGCCAGCTTCAGCTGGCAGCCCCCGTGATATAAAAGCCTTGCTGCAAGGTAGTTAGCTGGCTGCTGTCGGCACTTTTCGAAACACAAAATAAGCTCCGATCAACAGAAACGGAATGCTCAGCAATTGTCCGGTGCTCAGGGCGTTTCCAAAAGCGCTTTCAAACCCGCCCTGGCTTTCTTTCAAGTATTCCCAGATAAAGCGGAATCCCCAGATCAGTAACAAAAACAAGCCAAAGACGAAACCCGGTTTGTCTTTCTTGCCCGTGTTCCAATACACATAATAAAGAATGAAAAAGGAGACTAAATAAGAAAGCGATTCATACAACTGCACCGGGTGGCGCGGCACTGCGGCGGGGTCGCTGCGTACGAAGATGAAGGCCCAGGATACGTCTGTTGCCTTTCCATAAATTTCAGAATTCATCAGGTTGCCCAATCGGATGAAACAGCCGGCTAATGCAGTGGGTACCACCACTTTGTCGAGAATCCAGAGGATAGATTTTTTCGATACCTTCACCGAAAACAGCCACAACATCAGGATGATGCCGATCGCCCCGCCGTGGCTGGCTAAGCCGCCTTCCCACACCTTTAGAATTTTAATGGGATCCTGGGAATAGTATTCCCAATCGTAAAAAAACACATGCCCAAGGCGCGCACCAACTACTGCGCCGATAACGACATAGATGAAAGCCTTATCTAACCAGGCTTCCGGGGCGCCTTCGGCCAGCACCATGCGCCGCACGATGAACAAGCCCGCGAGGAAACCAGCTGCGAAAAGCAGGCCGTACCAACGCAGGGAAAAAGAACCGATTGCAAGAATTTCCGGCGAAACATTCCAGGTGATGTGCAGCAGCATTTGGCAGTGTTGATTTGATACAGATGCAAATTTATAATTTCAGGGCTTGCAGAACCTTTTTATCGCTCAGAGATTTCAGATAAAAGCAATTTTTACAAAACCATGCCTGAATTCCAGTTCGTTACCATCCGTTTTTTTTGATGATGATAACAATTCCTCATACGTAAAAAAAAGTGGTTTACTCCCCCTCAAAAAGGCGAAAAAATAAGTATTAAAATTTAGTAAGACAGATAATTTTTCTATCTTTACGCCGCAGTCCGGATACGATGGTTCCCTTCCAATCGGATATCCTCCATCTGCTTTCTACCCCACTTTAAGATGGAGCCCTGGCTGTAACATGTATGAATTCCCTTGTTGTTTAAGAGTAACTAAAACAGTTATCCACGGCTTACTTTTATCTGCGCTTGTGATATTGCTATCGCCCGGAGGCTGGCAATAGTAATGTTCACTACTCATAGCGTTGATGCTGGTTTTGTAGGTTGACTTAATCAATATTGATAAACTGGACTGTTACTATTAACGGATTAACAGTCCTAATTTCCTAATTCCGATTCCACGAACGTTAAAAAAAAGGTAATGAACAAAACTACTACACGCTCAACACTTTTCTTGTGTATGATGCTGGGACTGTTTCAGCAATCCTATGCACAAATGCTCTGGCCAGGCGACGTAAATAACAATGGCGTTGTCAACGGTGTAGATGTACTCTTTTGGGGAGTCGCTTACAACAACGGCGGTGCTCCCCGCCCAAATGCGACAACCAACTGGGAAGCACAGCCGGTAATGGACATGTGGACCAATTATTTTCCCGGCAATGTCAACTTCGCTTTTGCAGACGGAGACGGCAACGGCGCTGTCGGGATGGCCGATCTGAATGCCGCCATCGGAACCAATTATGCTCAAACCCATGGATTTGTTACCCCAGATAGCTACAACAACGGGCAAACGGGGTTGCACACGCCGCTGACGCTGGTCAATGACCTCGCATCCGCTACGCCGGGCATGCGCATAGACTTCAAAATTAACCTTGGCAGTGCTTTGTTGCCCGCCAATCAGTTTTATGGAGTCTCCTTTACCCTGCGCTTCAATGAGGAGTTTGTGAGAAGTAACGGCGTATTTTTCCAGCCAGGTCAAGGCGACTGGTACGATTCAGGCGGCGCAAATTCGACTTACTTTTTCAAGTTCAACGACGACACCGGCCTTGCGGAGGTGACGATTACCCGTTTGAATCAAAGTAATGTCAACGGCTATGGTAATATTGGTACAATATCGCTGATTGTAGATGATATACCGGCTAATTTACTGCCAGGTATTTTGAAACTGCAGGTCGAAAACGTCAAGATGATTGACGCCAATATGAATACCTACCCGGTAGCGCGTAGCGAATCCAATGTAGAGATCGTGCAGGGGTTGACCGCCAATACCTGCCCCGACATCATTAGTCCGGTTTGCGGCTCTAACGGAGTTACTTATTTAAACAGCTGTTACGCGGAAGCCGCCGGGATAACAGATTATACGGAAGGAGTTTGTTTTGGCTCCTGCATCAACCCGGCACAAATGAATCCCAACGCCAATTGCAACTTTATTTACCAGCCAGTATGCGGTTGCAACGGGGTCACTTATCCCAACGAGTGCGTAGCAAGCGCCAACGGGGTTACTTCCTATACGTCGGGCCCTTGTAATCCTAATTACACCTGCTATGACCCGACTTACGTCGTAACGAGCTCCGGCACGACAGAAAACCCTGCCACCGGGGTCATCAGTCTGAACTGCCCCGGTACCTACCAGCCGGTCTGCGGATGCAACGGAATAACTTATCAAAATGCCTGTGTAGCGGAAGCTTCCGGGATTACCTTTTATACAGCAGGATCGTGCAATACGCTTTGCGTGAATCCTCAAAACATGAATCCCAACGCGGTCTGCCCGACGATTTACGAGCCGGTATGCGGTTGCAACGGGGTCACTTACAGCAATTCCTGCGTTGCGGCGGCAGCTGGTGTGATGTCTTTCACACCCGGCGTTTGCGGCAGTAGTTCGCCCTGGTGTGCCGAGGCTGTGGCAATCCAGTGCGGGGATTATTTTCCTTACGAAACTACGGTGGGTGCGGGCAATCAAATCTCGGGTTATCCGGGATGTTCGGGGGGCAGCTACTCGGGGAACGACCGGGTTTACGTGCTGAATAAAACCACTGCAGGCGACCTTCAAATCGGGATAGAAATCTTAACGAACAACCTGGATCTGGATCTTTTCCTGCTCAGTGGCAGTTGCAGCCAGTTTACCTGCCTCAGATCCAGTACCACCAACAACACTCAAACGAACAACGAAGGCATCATCTTCGAAGATGCGCCCATCGGAATTTACTATATCGTTGTGGATGCGAAGTCGGCTGCCGCAATGGGGGCCTATCGCCTGGAGGTAAGCTGCGGCTACCTGTATTGCGGCGACGCAGTTCCCTTGGTTTGCGGCCAGTCTTACAACGGGAACAACATCAATGGCAATGACGATGTGTCGCTTTATGGCTGTGGCAACGTGCTGAATGTGGAAAATAACGGCCCCGAAATGGTGCATTATTTTTCCATAACCCAGGCTGGCCAGGTGACGATCAACCTGAGTGGTTTGACGAACAACCTGGAGCTGTTCCTGCTCAGTTCCTGCGACCGCGGCAACTGTCTCAATTACAGCCAAAATGCGGGAAATGCCAATGAAAGCATCACGGCATTTCTGCAACCCGGACTATATTATGTCGTGGTAGACGGTTATAACGGCGCTACCTCTCCATATAGTCTTACGGTGAATTGTAGTTCCGGCTGTAGTTTTAATATCGTCAATGTTTATTCAACTCCTGCGGGATGCGGCCAGAACAATGGCTCCATCACCATTTCTTCTTCAGGCGGCCACCCTGGATATATCGTATCCTTCACGGGACCGGTCTCCGGCTCTTTTGGCACTTACGCCAATACCAATACTATTTCCAACCTGCCAGCGGGCACCTACACCATTACCAAAACGGATTGCTTTGGCTGCTACGACACAGAAGTTGTCACGGTGGGTTCCGGCGGCAACTTAAATGCCTACGTAACGCCCCATGGCGCTACCTGCGGCATGTCGGGTTATTTATCGGTCGTTGTGCTCAATGGGCAGGGGCCTTATCAGGTCTACGTGACCGGGCCGGTCAATGCTTCGCTGACCACAAACAACTCGAGTTTTAACATCACCAACCTCCCGGCGGGCTTTTATACGGTGTACATCACTTCCGCAAACGGTTGTTCTATTGTTAAATACGCGACCATTACGCAGGGCAGCAGCAATTTTAATTTCACAGCTACGCCCCACCCTGGCGCCTGCGGTCAGCCTGGTTATATTCAAATCAATACAACCGGAGGCGTTCCACCTTATAACATCAGCGTTTCGGGGCCGGTGAGCGGATATGCCACCAGCAATTCATCTAACTTTAACATCATCAACCTGCCGGGCGGCACCTATACCATCACGATAGAAGATGGTAACTGGTGTACGACAACGCGGGTTGTCACGCTGCAAAGCAGTTACCTGAACATCACCGCAACGGCCAACAACGGCATTTGCGGAAGTTCAGCTTCCATTACCGTGAATGTTTCCAACGGCTCTGCGCCGTACATCATCAATTGGAACGGTCCGGTTAACGGCAGCACCACAACGTCCAACCCCAACTATGTCATTCAGAATTTGCCTACCGGTACCTACTCCATTTTTGTGGAAGACGGCAACTGGTGTTCCGGATACAAAACAGTCTATGTCAATAACGCCGGCGGCACGCTCTCTACTTATGTGACGGCCAACAACGGCAATTGCGGTCAGGCTGGCTCTATCTGGGTTGACATCAATAATGGAACAGGGCCCTATACCATCAGCTGGACGGGGCCGGCGAACGGCTCGGCTACGACCAGCAATAACTGGTACAGCATTGCCAACCTGCCCGGCGGCTCTTACACGGTAACCATTTCCGCCTCCAACGGGTGCAGCAGTTCGCATACGGTTTACGTCATTTCAGGTGGCAACTTCGTCATCAACGCGACCGGATCCGGTGGCGTCTGTGGCCAGACGGGCTCTGTTTTGGTCACCATGACCGGCGGCACGCCGAACTACCTCATTACCTGGAACGGCCCTGTGAGCGGTTCCACGACAACTGCAGCTTCTAATTTTACCATCAATAACCTGCCTCCGGGCAATTACGTCATCCAGGTTACCGATGCTCAAGGGTGTACCCGAAATAAAAACGTGACGGTCACTAATACGGGCGGCGGTCTGAACCTTCAGGGCATTGTTACCCATGCGACTTGCCTGCAAACCGGCGCAATCTGGTTAGACATTCTGGGCGGTTCCGGACCATTCACGGTCAGTTGGGCCGGACCGGTCAGCGGTTCTGCGGCGATCCAGGGGAATGGATATAACATCTTCAATTTACCTGCGGGTACTTATGTCGTAACCGTGGTCGCGGCGAATGGCTGTACGGGAACTAAAACCTTTACGGTTCTGAACCAGGGCGGGAACATCATCGTCACGCTGGTTGCCAACAATGCCAACTGCGCACAGCAATACGGCGCCATTAATGTGATTACCAGCGGCGCGTCAGGCCCTTACACCATTGTCTGGACTGGCCCGGTGAATGGTTCTGCCACCACGAGCAATACCAATTATCAAATCACACAACTTCCTGCCGGTACGTATACGGTGACCGTCACTGCTGCCAATGGTTGCAGTGGGTACAATACGGTGACCATCAATTCTTCCGGCAACATCAACATTGTTGCCATGCCGCTTCCCGGCCTTTGCGGAATGAACGGCGCCATCTGGTTAGACATCTATAACGGAGTCGGACCTTTCACAATTACCTGGGCGGGCCCTGTCAACGGCTCTATTACAATCCAGGGCAACGGGTACAATATCCCGAACCTGCCGGCTGGAACTTACCTCGTAACTGTTACCAGCGCAAACGGCTGTACCGATTCGGAAGTAGTGGTGCTAACAACATCATCGGCCACTTATGTCGTCAATACCGCCCTGATCAACAATGGTTGCGGCCAATATAACTGGATCTGGATTGACATCATTGGCGGTTCGCCGACCTATACGATTATCTGGACCGGACCGTCTTCGGGCTCCGGAACGTCTACCAACGGCGCTTTTGAGATTATGGATCTGCCTCCGGGCACCTATACCATCAAAGTGACCGATGCGACGGGTTGTATGGTGATCAAAACCGTCATCATTTACGCGGAACCGAACAACCGCCTGGTTCTGACACCTGCGCCGGGCGTATGCGGCCAGTTGGGCGCCATTTGGGTGGATATTGTGAATTCTCAAGCGCCATATGTACTGACCTGGAGTGGACCGGTGAGCGGTTCCATACCCCTTTCGGGCAACGGATACAATATTCAGAACCTGCCAAGCGGCACCTACACCGTTACTTTATTGGATGCGAATGGTTGTACGGATATAGAGGTTATTATCCTGAACAACAACCAAAACCTCGTAGACGTCACCGGCGTCGCGATTCCCGGGGTATGCGGCCAGAATGGCCAGATCCACCTCGGAATTGTAGGCGGCACGACACCTTATACCGTTGTCTGGACGGGGCCTGTTAACGGCACCACCACCACGAGCAATAATTTCTACAACATCCTGAACCTGCCAAGCGGTACCTACACGATTGTAGTGACGACCGCCAACGGCTGTACGGATACGGTGGTCATTACCCTGGTTAATGGACCCAATACCTTAGACGTGATCGGTGTTCCGATTCCGGGGGTATGCGGCCAGAACGGCCAGATCCACCTCGGCATCACAGGCGGGGCAATACCTTATTCTATAGTCTGGACGGGTACAGTAAATGGCAATGCCACAACAAGCAACAACTTTTTCAACATCCTGAACCTGCCGAGCGGCACGTACACCATTGTGGTGACGGGCGCCAACGGCTGTACGGACACGGTAATTGTGACGCTCACAAACGGGGCCAACCCGGTTG
The DNA here is from genome assembly GCA_046153985.1 of Saprospiraceae bacterium. Classification (GTDB taxonomy): domain Bacteria; phylum Bacteroidota; class Bacteroidia; order Chitinophagales; family Saprospiraceae; genus JABWAJ01. The sequence continues at coordinate 3,675 of JBJXFD010000333.1, read as the reverse complement.
ATGTGACCGGCGTAGCGGTTCCGGGAGTTTGCGGTCAGAATGGCCAAATACATTTGGGAATTACGGGCGGCGCAACGCCATACACCATCGTCTGGACGGGTACGGTGAATGGCTCTGCTACAACGAGCAACAACTTCTACAATATCCTGAACCTGCCGAGCGGCACTTACACCATCGTAGTGACGGATGCCAACGGTTGTGCGGATACGGTAGTGGTTACCCTGGTCAACGTCCAGAATACGCTGAATGTGACTGGCGTAGCTGTTCCTGGAGTTTGTGGTCAGAACGGCCAGATTCACCTCGGCATCACGGGTGGTACCGTTCCATATTCCATCGTATGGGCAGGCCCGGTTAACGGCAGTGCCACGACGAGCAACAACTTCTACAATATCCTGAACCTGCCAAGTGGCACTTACACCATCCTGGTGACGGATGCAAATGGTTGCACGGATACAGTGGTGGTGACGCTGACCAACGGTGCGAATACGCTGAACGTAACCGGCGTCGCAGTTCCAGGGGTTTGTGGTCAGAACGGCCAGATTCACCTCGGCATCACCGGCGGCACAACGCCATACACGATCGTTTGGACAGGCACGGTTAACGGCTCTGCCACGACGAGCAATAACTTCTACAATATACTGAACCTGCCAAGCGGCACATACACCATTGTGGTAACGGATGCAAACGGCTGTACGGATTCAGTTGTAGTGACGCTGACTAACGGCGTAAATACGCTGAATGTGACCGCGGTTGCAACGCCGGGGCTTTGTGGCTTGAACGGCTCAATTCTGGTGAACATAGCCGGCGGTACAGCGCCTTTCGCAGTGACCTGGACAGGCCCGGTAAACGGGGCTGCGTCCACGGCCAATTCGAGCTACAACATTGGCAACCTGCCAAGCGGCGCTTATACCATAGTGGTTACCGACGCCAATGGCTGTAACGACAACGTATCGGTGACGCTGCTCAATACGATCAACAACCTCAGTTTCACCCGCACGGTGACCAACGGGATTTGCGGCCAGAATGGCTCGATTTTGATCAACATTGTCAGTGGTACTCCTGCCTATATCATTACCTGGGCTGGCCCGGTATCCGGTTCTGCGACCACACCTGCCAATACGTACAACATTCCGAACCTGCCAGCAGGTAATTATACCTTGATGGTGACGGGCAGCAACGGTTGTTCGCAACAACTGACCGCAACGGTAGCGGTTACTGAAAACAATATAGACATTACCGATACGGCAAACACCGGCCTTTGCGGCCAGGAAGGTTCTGTCGGTCTGATCATCAGCGGAGGCGCCGGTACTTACACCATTGTATGGAGTGGCCCGGAAAGTGGCTCTGCAACCAGTGGCAATGGGATCTATACCATTTCAGGTTTGCCGAGCGGAAACTACAACATTTCTGTTACGGACGCCAATGGCTGTGCGGCAACGGAAACGTCTTCGCTGATTAATACGGAGGATGATTTGGATCTGGTTGCGCAAGGCAACAACGGCATTTGCGGCCAGGCAGGGTCAATCACAGTGAATACCAGCGGAGGCAACGCGCCTTATACCATTACCTGGGGTGGCCCGACGAGCGGTTCTGCAACAACGAACAACAGCACCTTCACCATTCCTAACCTGCAAACCGGCTCCTACACCGTCGGCATCACTGATGTTAATGGTTGTTTCGATACGCAGGTGGTGAGCATCAGCAACAGCGGCGCCGTCAACCTGACTACGACGGGTACCAACGCAACTTGCGTGTCTTTGGCTTCCATCAGTGTGGTCATCACCGGTGGTGTGCCCAACTACACCATCAGTTGGGCTGGTCCGGTTAACGGCTCAGCAACGACGGCGAACACGCTGTACAACATTCCGAATTTGCCGGGTGGCACGTATGTCGTTACAGTATTGAGCGCGAATGGTTGTGTGGCGACCAAGACGGTTGTCCTGACTTCGCCTGTCTTTAACCTCAACCTTACTGCGACACCACATAATGGTCTTTGCGGCCAGAACGGGTTCATAACAGTAAATATTTCCGGCGGTATGCCCGGTTATACGATTACCTGGAGTGGCCCGATTTCCGGCAGCATATCCACTTTTGGCAGCAGCTACAACATTTCAAATACACCGAACGGTACGTATACCATCAATGTTACCGATGCCAGCGGTTGTACCGATGCGCAAACGGTGACGGTGGTTAATACAAACAACGGTTTGAGTATTGATGTGACCGCCGTGAATGGCATTTGCGGAAACCTGGGTTCTATCTGGATAGATATGCTCAACGGTACAGGGCCATTCACCATCATGTGGACCGGCCCGGTTAATGGGTCAACCACAACAAGCGGCAACTTCTACGATATTCAGAACCTGCCCGGTGGTACTTATGTAGTGAAAGTGACCGACCTGTACAACTGTATGGGGCAACAAACTGTGGTTCTGACCAACGCTCCGGATAACCTGTCAGCATCCCTGACGGTACAAAACGGTGCATGCGATGGCCCTGGCTCAATTACGGTCAACGTCAACGGCTTGCACCCTCCGTTCACCATCGCCTGGAGCGGCCAGAACAGTTCGGGTTCTGCCATAACTTCAGCGCCAAGCTACACGATCAACAACCTGCCTACCGGGGTATATTTTATCACGGTAACGGATTTGAACGGCTGTACGGAAAACCTCTCAACACAGGTTACGAACTCGCCGGATAATATTGATGCCGTCTTCTCGGTCATCAACGGCAACTGTGTGATCGCGGGCGCAATCGGCATCATCATCCAGCATGCTGCGCCGCCGTACACGATCAGTTGGAGTGGCACCAGTTCGGGCACCGTTGTCTGGCAAGATTATCAGTACAAAATTTCCGGACTTGCCAGTGGAGACTACGTCATTACCATCACGGATGGGAACGGTTGTGTGTACGAAAGCGAAGCCATCTGGATTGACGGTCTGATTCCGCAGCCTGTAGCAAACTTTACGCATAGTTCGTCATCGCTGACGACTACCTTTACGAATACGTCCACACCGGGAACCTACCTCTGGTCATTTGGCGACGGTACGAATTCGACCGCTACCAACCCGGTTCACCAATACTACGGCGCCGGAAACTATCAGGTTTGCTTGTCGGTAACGAACGCCTGCGGGATCAATAACATTTGCAAAACGGTGAATATCGTGCTGCCTTCTAACTTAGTTATCCTTGACGTGGGAGAAGGTTCGGGATCACAAGGGGCGCTGATTCAAATTCCGGTGAGGATTCAGAACTGCCAGTCGCTGGTATCGCTGGCTGGCTCGGTGAACCTTGCAAATCCGGCAATTGCTAACATTACCGGAGTAACGCCGGCTTTGATTTCGCCACAATACAGCGCCATCAACAAAACCTTCAATTACTTCAGTAACAACGGACAGGCTTTGTCGGTCACCCAGAACGCCATCCTGTTCTACCTGAATGTTCAATTGACGGGCCCTGCCGGCAGCTCTACGGATATTTTCTTAGTCAATACGCCTTTAGCGGTTGAAGTAGGAAGTATGTCGGGTGGCAACGGCGTTGTTTTGCCGCACATGACTGTACTGGGCCGGGCATCGGTTGCCACGGTTGGTATGGCGACTGGCGAAGTGACGACTTTCTGGGGCGAAGGCATCCCTGAAGTTGCGGTCAGCGCATTAGATGGCAGTTTGGTTGCGA
>JBJXFD010000330.1:0-22475 GCA_046153985.1 Saprospiraceae bacterium | reverse complement strand
TTTGAAATTTTCAACCAAACAGTCGTCAACAGCGCCGTCATTTTTACGACCTCCTACGATGAATACGCCATACAGGCTTTTAAGGTCAACAGTATTGACTACCTGCTTAAACCCATCAAAAAAGACGACCTCCGGCAGAGTTTGGAGAAGTATGCCCAGATGAAGCAAAAGTACGGCCATCCTGCGGCGCCCGACATCCAGCAATTGCTGAGAGACATTCGCCTGCAAATCACGCCTGACTACCGGGATCGCTTTTTGGTGAAACACGGTCAGCGCATGCTGCCCATTGATATTGCCGAGGTTGCTTATTTTTACTCAGAAAGCAGCATTTCTTTTTTGAAAACGAGGGGCAACATCCGGTTTAGCCTTGAATATACGCTGGATGAATTGGAGGCAATGATTGACCCGCGGTCGTTTTATCGGGCCAACCGCAGTTTCATTCTCCACATCAAATCCGTTGACGCCGTTTATCCCCACCTCAACGGGCGGCTGAAAGCTGAATTAAAACCTGTCTCGGAAACGGAAGTGCTCATTAGCCGCGAAAAAGCGCAGGAGTTCAAGGATTGGCTGGGTAAATGAAATCAAACTTCAAAGCTGATTTAGTACGCTTCAATGATGCTAACTGACGCTCCAGTAGATAGCACTTTCTTTCGCTAATCCTTGTGTATATATTTGTACCAGCAACTACTTACACCTTCAACTCGCTTGATCACCACAAGCTGTTCTAAGGGGCCGTACCCCTTTCTGATTGCTGCTGTTCTCTTTGAGATGAACGAGGCAAAAGCACCACTTTACACAAGTCAATGATCTGCCATTTCTGCAAGATTTTCTTGCGAACGCATAACCGGAGCCTGTGGGTCTGAAAAGGCGACTCAGGTACTCCTCCTGATTTGAATTTTGATATAAGTCCAAAAAACCTTTGCAAAGGGGTCTGTACTTTGGTACAGGCCCTTTCTTTATGGTGCAACTACCTCAAAAATCACTCATAATCCTTTTCGCACTCCGGTTAAAATTATCTTTCATGCTTGTCGAATCAAAAGCGTCGCCGTCCACCTGGTCGGGTGCATCGCGGTAGAGTTCCAGTTCCCATTGCGGATTGTTCAATTCCCCGTTGGCGGTGGAGTGGAGGAGCCGGTATTCGCCGGGCGCCAGGGTAGGGTTGTAGAACAGGAATTTGACATTTTTTTGTTTGGTAAACGGGAAATCGTAATAAATCCAGATTTCATAAGGCGGTGCGGAGGGCTCGTCTTCGCGGCCCTCGATGTCGTCGGGTTGCCCATATTTCAGGTAGGTGAATCCCCGATCCGTCTCAATACCGTGCCGGAAACCCGACCGGAACTGGTTATCTACTGCACGGGCTACGTTCATGTATTGCTGAAAAGCGCCTTCCGGATTGGTGGCACTTTTTTTAATCCAGTAGCTGAACAGGTACATGCGCAGGGCATTCAGGCTGTCTTGTTTGAGCATGATGCCGACCGTTTCCATGTCCTGCTGTGGAATTTTCGGCATGATGGCACGCATGCCAAATTTGAGGTCTTCTTTGCTCAGGCGGCTCACGAATTCATCGGCTAAAGCTTGCTGCGTGAGGGCTTCCGGCGTTGGATTCAGGTAAGGGTTGCTGCGCTGGAAAAAGAGTGATTTGCGGCTCAGCAGCGCTTTCAGGCGGTCGCGGGCTTCTACGACTAAGGTATAATTGCCGGATTCCAACGTGCTGATATCCATTTGGATCAGCAAAGGCACAATTGGTGCGGGTTTCATGCGTTTGTGGCCGATCAAGACGGTTTTGGGCTGTCCTTCCACCGTTTTTTCGATGAAATAACTCACCTGGAAGTCATCGCCAATGGCCGTTTCTGAATTGTACAATTCGTTGTAAAACAAGAGCAGGGACGCGTTTTTGCCGTAATAATGATAGGGGAGCGGCTCCATGTGGATGCCATTTTTCGCAAACGGGTTGCTGCTGTTTTCGTCTTTGTGGTAAGAGGCAAGCAACTGAAGGTCCGATTGTTGAAGGCCTTCGGTGCCGTATTGGACCGAAACCGGCGCCTGGTAGGCTTTGACGTTTTCCGGTTTGTGGGTATCCTGGACATTTACCGTCAGTTCGAATTCTCCGTTGTCTATGGCGTAGCGCTTCATATCCACAAAGTCAAGTGCGCGTCTATGGACCGGGCTGTTGAGCAGGTATTTATCGAATTTGATGATTTCTTCGCCGCGCTTGAACAGGATTAGCACCTCCAGCGTCGCCTGAGCCGTCGTATCACTCAAGGGCGCATAAGTGGCCGAAGAACCGGCTACGTGTATGTACACCTCGATATAGGGTTTGTCAATGCCTTTGAACGTGGCGTAAGAAATGCTCACATCCAATGCCTGTGCTGCCTGTGCAGTGCAAAAAGCCAATAATAGCAGGATCAATTTTTTCATAGCTGTGCGATTTATTTCAAGGAAAGGTAAGCAACTCTCTCAAAAAAAGTGCAGACAAATTTTGGTTAAAATTCGGTTTTCTAACAGATTCCCGGCTACATGATGCAATGAGTTTTGTTGAGCTTGAGCTAAGAGAACGTTTTTTCAATACCCTAAGGAGCAAATATCTGAACAAATTTAAGGTAAGGAGCGGGTTAAACCAACCTATACGGGTGTGTAGTTTTCCCGGAAAATGCTTAGAAGAAGGTGTTTGTAACCACCTTAGAGTTAATTTTACACCATGAAATTCCCAAAGACATAAGATAGAGACCATACCCATTTTTTGGATACTGGTATCATTCGTTTTAATATGCAGATCTCTGGTGTGTTAATCAGGATTGGTGTAGCTGGAAATAATTCAAAAATTATGAACAACTACGAAACAACTTTACATTAAAGGGGCTAATCCAGGTTTTGCTCTAAAAATCATAAGTGCAATGACAAGTATGCCTTGGGTTGATCCAACGCAGGTTTGGAGTTGATGCGCTGTATGTTTTGCGGATTTTCTTTCCCTGACTCCACTTTACATTTTGTGTTACACTGCCGGTTTTCCGGTTTTTTATTCCAGTTCCTCACCTCCCCATTTCGGGTATTCTGATTGCCACTACAGCTTCTGTTGTGAATTGCGGCAGGGCTTTTGTGTTTTCACAAAACACATACGGCCCCTGACCGTTGGCGGTAGTTCAACGGATGTGCAGCTTATTGCCTAAGCCAAGCTTTGGCCTTGCCATGACTACTGGTTATGGCGTAACTGTTTCTCCTTGAATGTATTGCGTACGCGCGACTTTGTGTACGCCCGTCCGCGACTTGCAATTAACAACCGATAGCTACCAGATCCTGCGATTTTGGTTTTGCTAATAAATTATAATCTGAACATCGTTATGACGACTTGTACTATGAGCAACACTTCCGGAAAGTGGTTGGTAAAAAACGCTATTCTGGCCCGATTCAGTTTTATTTTCCTTTGTTACACGTTGATCCTCCCTATTGCGGCACAGGTCAATATCATTGACCCCAATGCAGCCCTTGCTCCTGATGTGGACAAGTGCTTCGGAGAAACCACGATGGAGGCTGTTTTGCAATTCACGGCAACTGGCGCCAACGCTGCTGTGTCAGTGCCAATGCCCGGCGGTCTGTTTTACATCCCCGGTAGCGTGCTGCTGATTTCCCAAACCGGGGGATTGACCATTGCGCAAACCAATCCTTTGGCTACCAATCCGGTATTCACGGTTACACGGCCGGGCGGATCCATTAACGCGGGCAACGAAATCCGGTTTTCATTCCGGGTGCGAGCCAATTGCACTGCTGTGGCGGGCACAGCGATTTTTCCGCTCCAGGTCACCTTCAACAGCCAGGTGCAGGCAGGAGAAATCGCTGCTGACATCCTTGAGGCCGAACTAAACCTGCTTTCCCATCCCATTCAGACGGCATCTATCGGAACACCTGTGACCGTGCCCATCGCCATCCAGAATGGTGGCTTGGGAGATACAGACAACATCATTTTCAGCATCACTGAAATTGGAATGACGACTACCCAGGTAACCGTAAACGGTTTTCCGGCTGCGTTGTTGGGGCTTGCTGGCAATACCCGCTCGTATCAAATTCCGGTTGCCGCTTTATCCGGCGGTGTACTGAACAATACCGAAACTTTCATCGCGATGCGTACAGTGGTGCTGCAATCCTGTACGTTTAGCTCGTCTTACAGCGTAAATTGGGGGTGTGAGGGGACTCTTTGTCAAATCCCGACGCCTACCGGCCCCGGCGATTTTTTGCTGGCATCCGGCGCTCCGCATGTAGAGGTTACGTCCAATGTAATTACGGGGTTTAATTTGTGTTCGAACCCGGTCATTGATGTCACATTCACCAATAATGGCACCGGGGTGCTCTCGGCTGCATCGGCTTTCAACAATGTATTCCGGTTTGGCATGAACAGCGCCTCCGGGTGGAATGCCGTCAACTGGATGACTACCGGGATTGCACTAAACGGTTTTTCGGTAGCGCATACGCCCGGGATGAATGGCGTTCCTGCTTCGATCAACGCATCCCAGTTTCTGGCTGATCCCGATGGGGCTGGCGTGGGTCTTGCCGATATAGATGGAGATGGCCGTTTTGACGATCTGCCTCATGGGGCGTCCATTACCTTCCGGGTAACCCTGAAATATACCTGCCCTTCCGCCTGCCCTGCGCCCGACGAAGCTGCAAATTTCATCGCCGGTTCGTCCTATACAGGCCAATGCGGCCAAAGCCTTTCTTCAACGGGAACTGCGGGTTTAAATTTCGGGAATTCAGCGGCTGGTACAACCGAATTGTTCCATCCGGTCAGCGTGCTGGATGGGCAAACCTTTCATGTACAGATTTGTCTGGCCCGCAATTTTAGTGGCGCCAATTGTACCGCCAATACATTTGCACTTAACCTGACCCTACCGGCCGGGGTCGCCGCAACCGGCACGGCAACCATCAATGGCAATGTTGCCAGTGTGACTACCGTAGGAAATATTGCAACCGTGAGTGGCGCTTTCATCCCTGGAACCACGTGCTTCGACATCGAACTAAGTTATTCCTGTCCGGATAGTCCGTTGAATTTTAGTTACGAAACGCTGTTTACCTGCGACGCCGGCTGTAGTTGTGTGCAAAAATGGGGATGTGGCAATTTTACCATTTTTGGAGCCGCTTGCAATCCATGCCCCGATGGCGGTCTCAAGACGCTGGCCGTTGACGTCAGGCGGACGACGTTGGGTTATACCAACCGCACGGGAGCAACTCAGGTAAATCCCGCTGCCATACCCGTTGCCAATCTCCTCAAAGGGATGCCGTGCGACGAATTCAGGTTTACGATTTCAAATGCCATGAATGGAGGCAGTTCCGGAACGGTTGCTTTCGATAATGGATATATAGAGGTCTCATACAACCAGTTGTCTGGGGCAAATCTGCTGGATTATGTCAATGGAACCTTCAATTTTTTTGACGCCAGCACCGGCATGACCACCAACAACGTTCCCCTGCCTGCGCCCACCGTGTCCGTGATTTCCGGGCGGCATGTATTTTTGTACAATTTCACAGCATTCATTGCCACCTTGCCGGGCGGTTTAATGGAAGCCAATGACGTGCTGACGGCATTTCCGGTGTTCCGGGTCCGAAACAACCCCGGACTGACGGCATCGCCGACTCAACCCGTCAACCCATTGGTGGTGGCCTTTAATTTGGCCAACGCTGCCGGCAATCCAATGCCCGGCGGCGATGCCCGTTTTAGCTGCGATTCGTTTTCACCGGAATTGTACCTGCACAACCCCCGCGTTTTCCCAATGGCAGTTGCAGGCACGCGGTCAGGTTGCGGCTCGTACCAGGTAAGCGGGTTCATCAACCATGAATTGACCGTGCTTCAGGACGAATACCCTATGGAAATCCGTCCGTTATTTCGCCTCAACAGCGTTTCTGTCCAAATCATGAACGGAGACAGTTACGATCCTTCAGTGACGCCGGTATTGATGGTGTACGGCTCTTCTGACGACCCCTGGTATACAGGATCCTTCAATTTGCCTGCTCCAACCATTTCCGGAACCACACTTACCTGGACCAACCCAGGCAACTGGCCTTTGCACGACATGGCTGGAACAAGTCAGGGCGTTACGGGATATCAGTTGAAATTCAACCTGATCAATTCCGGGTGCGCCAATTCCGTGAATGACGGAAATCTGGTTACCAACTGGAATTACAACAGGTTTGGCTATGGCCCGGTCGGCTGTCAGGTTGCCACGTCATCCGGGCCGCAATCAGGTACGGTAGGAGCGGGAGCGCCAGTTCATGTGTTGACTAACCTCACAGGCTCCATTTTCGGGACAAAACGGGTTGAGTGCTATCAGGTGCGGATAGAAAATACGACAGCCGGGCGCGAAAGCCGGTTTGTCTGGCTGGCTTTGGAAGATAACCTGAGCCCGATGGATGTGGTATCGGTAAAAGACATTACTTCTGGAATCCCCGCCAATTTGCCCCTGATTGCTTACGCGAATGGGAAATGGGTAAAAGTGACGCCCTCCTTGTCGGGCAATAGTTCCATTTTACTGGAGATTTGCGTAACTTACAATAACTGCATTAGTAACAGCCTGGTCCTCAAACAAGGTTGGGATTGTCCTGCTTATCCGTCAAGTCCATTAACGTCCACCTGCCCCAACCAAAGCATAACCCTGAATATTTTTCCCCGCATATCCGCTATTCAAGGCAATTTTCTTGCCACTTCACCACTGCCTGCCAGCATGTGCGAAGAATTTATTTTCGATATTCTGCTCAACTCAGCGCAGCAAGCAGACCTGCTCAACCCCAGAGCGCGGGTGACTTTGCCCACAGGCATGGCGCTGAATGGCAATGTAAGGATAGAATACCCCATCAATTCGGGGAATTTTCAAAATGCAACTCCCGTGATCAATGGGCAGGTGGTGGACGTGAACCTGACTAATCATTCTGGTATAAATGACACCCTGCCTGGCACCTTAAATGCCAATCTGATTGCTTTTCCTGCAGGCGAAGACCGACAGGCTCGAGTGCGCTTTTCAATACTGACAACCTGCGATTTTTTTTCCGGTGATCGGGTCGTTTATCAACCCTTCGCCGAGTCGGCCTGCAATGGCCTGGCACAGGGTAGCGGCGCCGTGTTTTTATCGCCCCGCCTCCGGATAGCAGGAGCAGAACCTACTTACGAAGGTACTTTTAGTATTAATATCGGTACTGACGGCGTGATTGCTGGCTGCGATCCGCGCAAGGTTTTTGTCAACGTTCAGTTATCCGATCTTTTACCTGGTGATGGACTTCCTGCGTCAACCGGTTCTACGGATACTATTTTCCTCAGCTTACCAAGTGTGCTGGATTATGTGCCTTCCAGCTTTGTTTGTACGACCATTCCTGGCGCTAATTGCCCCATTTTTCTTGGGGAAACCATCGCGCCGGATGGACGCAGAATCCTGAAATTTAAGCTTCCGCCAAACCTGATGATTCCCAATGGCGGCGTCACTGCGCTTGCTTTTAATTTTGACCTGCAACCGCAGCAAAACATTGCCTGCACCATCAACGACAAAATTACTGCACGCATCATTGCCGTTTACAGCGATATTTTTTGTCCGACAACCGGCATGAATTGTCCGATTGTACGGGCCCTTGCGGGCGAGGGGGAAGCACCGGTTGTGCTGAAAAAAATGGAACTGGACATTGAAAACTTCAGCATTGCCTGCAATGATCAGGGGCTATTACAATATACGACTAAAATCCGGATAAAGAATATTGCACTGGCAGCCGGACAAACGATTGATGTAGAGTACTATTGTCTGGATGCTCAGGGCTTGACCACTACTTTAGTTGAAATTCGCACCCTTACCGGCCCGCTGGCCATCGGATCATTGGTGACGCAAACCGGCAGTTTTGCAGGCTGTGACCCTCAGAACGGCGTATTTGTTTCCATCCCGCTGATTAAAGCCGACGGGCAATTTCAATGTCATTGCGGCCCCGAATCCAGAACTTCCAATAATTTGCCGAAATGCCCCGGCGTAACAGTTTCAACAACTTCATTCGATATTTGCGACAATGAAACCATTCCGCTTACTGCAACGCTGAGCGGAGCTGCCACTGGAGGCACCTGGTCGCGCATAGGAACTGGAACCGCCGGAAGTTTTTCCAGCACCACCATGCTGACCTCCGTGTACACGCCCAGCGCTGCCGACATCACGGCGGGTCAGGTAATTCTTTTATTTACCACCAATGATCCAACGGGCACTTGCCCTCCGGGCACGGATGCCATCATTGTACCCATCTACCAGCGTCCAACCGTAGTGGCCGCTGTATTGACGGTTTGCGCCAATGCGTTTGGCAGCAACATGGGTACGTTCAATTTACCAACGGCTGACAACCTCGTTGACCCGCTGGATGTGCATGGCGTAACCTATCATGCTACCCAGGCCAATGCCAACAGTGGCGCTTCTCCAATTGCCAGCCCGTACACAGCGGCGAACAATACCATTCTTTACGCCCGGGTATTTAATGCAACCACCGGATGTTTCAGAACAACAACGCTGACTCTTCGGGTGAATCCTCTTCCGGTTGCGAATCCGGCTTCATTAGCCGTGTGCGAACAAAATCCAACCGGTAGCGGACTGGGGATTTTTAACCTTAGTTCTTTAAATGCGACAGTTAACAATGTCGCAGGGCATACCCTGAGCTATCACCTGACTTTAGCGGAAGCTCAGGCTGGCATTAATGCGCTGGGGGCCATTATTACTTCAAACTCAACCGTTTTATACGTACGGGTCGTCAATAATACAACTGGTTGTTTTAATTCAGCAGCGATCACGCTGACCTTTCGACCAAATCCGGTCGCCTATTCCGGACAGCTTCAGGCTTGTCCTAATCAGTTTGACGCAAGCCAGGCTGCTTTTACCCTTTCCAATGCCAATGTTCAGGTAACGGGTGGGGTAGGAGGCTATACGGTGACCTACCATCAGAGCCTCACGCACGCACAGCAGGGTATTAACGCGCTGCCGAATATTTACACCTCTCCAACCGATGATGTATGGGTCAGGGTCGCTAACGGATTCGGCTGTTTTGATGTAGACCAGGTTCAACTGGTGGTTTTGGAAAACCCGGAGATACTGGCTGAAGGGGTGGATGTTAGTTGCCAGGGCGGCGCTGATGGCAGTGTATCTGTTTCCGTTTTGGGCGGCGCTTTGCCTTACAGGTATGACTGGAGCAACGACGGACCGGAAGACCCGGACAACGACCCTCCTGCGCTTTCCGTGTTGGCAGCAGGCACTTATACTGTTACGGTTACGGATGGAAACGGTTGTGTGTCTGTAGATGACATCACTATTCAACAACCGGCGGTAGCCTTGTCTGTCGTGATTAACAGTGTCGGCAACGTCGCGTGTTATGGCGCCGCCACCGGCTCTATACAAATGACAGTTATTGGAGGCACCGGCCCATATATTTACAACTGGTCTTCACCAGCAGCCGACGTGGAAGATCCCGTAAATTTGCCCGCCGGAAACTATACCGTAACGGTTACCGACGCCAGCGGCTGCACCGCTACCGGAGCGGCTACGATCATGCAACCTGTTGCGCCGGTTAATGCAGCTGCCAGTGTAGTGAACAACGCACTATGTACAGGTACCGGAACGGGCTCGGCAACTGTTATGGCTTCTGGTGGAACGCCAGGATATACTTACTCCTGGAGCAACGGCCAAACCACACAAAGTGCAACGGGCTTAGTGGCGGGCGCTTATCAGGTGACCGTTTCGGATGCGAATGGCTGCACAACTGTGGCCACGGTATTCATCAGTAATCCGGCTAATCTGGTTGCTGATATAACCAATCAAACTTCGGTGTTGTGCAAAGGGGGGAACAATGGCACTGCAACGATTACGGTCACAGGCGGCACTGCGCCGTATCAGTATTTGTGGTCAGGCGGACAAATGACGGCGGTCGTAACCAACCTTGCTGCCGGAACGCACACGGTTTCCGTAACGGATGGAAATGGCTGTCAGGTAACGGCAACTGTTAATATTTCTGAACCGCCCCTTCTGGTACTCAGTGTGATTGCTAACCAGCCTGTCAGTTGCATCGGCGCAACCAATGGGTCGGGGACGGTTATAGCTGTCGGCGGCACACCAAACTATACTTATACTTGGCCTGGTGGTCTGACCGGGGCAACCCGCACCGGACTTGCAGCGGGCAGCTATGTTGTGACAGCGACGGATGTAAACGGTTGTACTGCAACGACAGCTGTGGTCATTGGTTCAAATGGCAGTTTGGCAGTTGGTTCATTGCCGGATATTGGACCGATTTGTCCGGGAGAAACGGTTCCCGCAACGGTGTTGAGCGCCACGCCAATTGATCCAAACATAAGCTACTCCTGGTCTGGCGGGCTTGCTGCCGGTATGGCAAATGGAATGAGTAGCGGACTGAACCCGCAAATACCGGCATTCACGGCTGCTGCTGCGGAAGGAACCTACGTCGTCACGGTAACCGCCAATTTGCAAAATTGCAGTGCTGTCCGCACCTTTAACATCATCATCCGGGATGATCAGGCGCCGCAGTTTATAAATTGTCCCAATGGGATGATTATGGTTGGTAACGACGTTGATGAATGTTCTGCCAAAGTCAATTGGGCGCCGCCCGCTGCAATAGATGATTGCCAGGGAAGTGTGACTGTTACCAGAACCATGGGTTTGGCTTCGGGCAGCACTTTCTCTGTCGGTACCCACCAGATCGTGTACACGGCCGATGACGGGAATGGAAATACTGCAACCTGTAGCTTTTCAGTCGTTGTGCTCGATACGCAAAACCCGGAAATAACCTGTCCGGCACAGATCACCTCAAAGGGCGCTAATTCAGGGTGTAATTATGTAGAAAACGGAACTGCGCTTGACGCAACGGCGGCTGATAATTGCCAGATCGTTTCGCTGACGCACAATTACACCCCAGCGCCTTCCAATCAAACCCTGAGTGGCGCCTCCTTCCCGCCTGGAACTACGGCGGTTACGTGGACAGCTACCGATCAGGCAGGTAATACAACAACTTGCATCCACATCATTCTGGTAACAGACGAAACTGCCCCTGTGGTAACTCCTGGCTTTTGCCCGGGCAACATCACCGTCAGCAGTGACAATGGAAACTGCGGTGCGGTTGTGAACTATACTCCGCCTACCTTTGATGACAATTGCGATGGGGTGTTGCTCGCCGGAGTGCTCACCGGCCTTCCTTCGGGAAGTACATTTCCTGTTGGGGTTTCGACAGTAAGGTACACGTATGTGGATGCGGCGGGAAATGGGCTTGCCGTTTGCGAATTTACAGTAACCGTAAACGATACCCAACTGCCGCAAATCAGCTGCCCTTCCAACATAACAGTAGGTACCAACGGCGCCATTACAGGCGGCCCTGCGACCCTTGTTGCGACGGGGCCCTGTGGTGTAACGCTGTCCTATCCGACGCCAATTGGAACCGATAATTGTCCCAATGCACAAACCGACTTGATGAGCGGGGCAGGAGCAGGCGCCAATTATTATGAATACAACGGCATTTATACCCACTTATGGCGGGTGACGGATGTTGCGGGGAACGTTGCATCCTGTCTGTTTACCATCACCATTGAAGACCCGATATTACCCACGATTACTTGCCCGGCAAATACGACCGTAGCGACAGATCCGGGTGTATGTACTGCCAAGGTCACCTATTCACTGCCTTTGGCGACAGATAACTGCCCGGGCTACAGCGTCAACCTGATCCAGGGGCCTGCCTCCGGTGCAGATTTTATGATTGGCAATACCACCGTGATCTATGAAATCGAGGATGATATGGGCAATACGTCTATCTGCTCTTTTGTAGTAACGGTCGTAGATTTGGAAAAACCGCAATTCCTCACCTGCCCGCCCAACCGAACCGTGAATGCCTCTACCGGAGTGGCAAACGATTGCATCGGATTGGTTCCCAATATGCTGGCTGAAATTGTGGGCAGTGACAATTGTACACCAATGGCTGCTTTGGCGGCTTCCGCAGTGCAAAACCCGGCGCCGGGAACGCCTTTTGGCGGCGTTCATGGTGCGACGCAGGTCGTTACCTTTACAATAACGGACGCAGCCGGCAATACACAAACTTGCACGACGGTACTGACTTTGGTGGACGATGTTGCACCCGCTATCAATTGCGCGCCGGTAACACGTACCGTAAATGCCAATGCCAATTGTGCTTACCAGGCTATCGGACCTGAATTTGATCCGGTTTGGATGGACAACTGTGCCGCCAAACTGAGCCACAATTATGCCCCGGCGCCTAACAACAATACCTTAGCTGGCGCGATTTTTCCAATCGGGACAACGGTAGTCAATTTTACGGCTACCGACGCCAACGGCAACCTGTTAAGCTGTTCAGTGACTATCGTAGTCGAAGACAACCAGGCGCCCGTTTTTGTCAATTGCCCGGCCAACATCACGGTGAACAATGATGTGGATCAATGTGGCGCTGTTGTGACGTTCAGTACGCCTGTGGCGATGGACAACTGCGGCGCGACGGTCAGTCTGGTTGCGCCGGGTTTACCAAGTGGAAGTTTGTTTCCTGTTGGAACTTCTACGGTAACTTTCCAGGCTGTGGATGCTGCCGGGAATATGGTGGAATGTAGTTTTACGGTCACTGTGCGGGACGTGCAAATGCCAAAAGCAATTTGCAGTGATTTCACCGTCAATCTCAATGCTGCCGGCAACGCGACTATTACGGCGGCCAACATCAACGGAGGGTCTTTGGATAACTGTACAGCGGCGGCAAATCTGGCATTGGTTGCCAGTCAAACGAACTTTGACTGTTCCGATTTAGGAGCGAATTCCGTTGTTCTGACGGTCACAGACGCTGCCGGGAATGTGAATAGTTGCGTTGCGACCGTGACCGTGAACGATGTTACGCCGCCGGTCATCAGTTGTCCGACGAATATCACCAACCTCAATTGTGGCGATCCCATCCCGCCGCCGCTCACGACCGCTGCCGCTTTTGAAGCAGCGGGCGGCTCATTAAGCGATAATTGTACGCTTGATCCTAACCTGACTATTCGTTTTTCAGATTTCAACAACGGCCTGGGCATTTGTAATTCAGACGGCGTACGTACGATTTTGCGCACCTACGAAGTGACCGACCAATCCGGCAATCAAAGTACCTGCGTTCAAACCATTTCCTACATCGAAGACACAACGCCTCCGCTGCTGACCACGCCGGCGACCGACTTGCCCTGTATAGCAGGGTGCGTCAATGGCATAATTCCACCCCAAGTGCTGGACTGGCTCGCCAACCGTGGCGGGGCCACGGCTGCTGATGCCTGTAGCCCGGTCATCTGGACCAATAACTTCAGCGCCGTAGCTGCTCAGGGGCTTTGCAGTTCAAGTGGAACACTGGCCGTTACCTTCACCGCCACCGACGCTTGTGGCAACTCGGTTCAAACCACGGCAAGTATTTGCATCAACATCACAGAAAGAATCGGGTTAGCCAAGCGCGTTGCCAGCAATGTGCTGCAACCCGACGGATCGTCTTTAGTTACTTACGAACTGAACATCCAAAACTATAGTACGGTGCCGCTCACCCATATACAAGCGGTGGATAATTTGGCGCTTACCTTTCCTACCCCTTGTAATGTGACCGTGGAAAGCCTCACCAGCAATGACTTTTTAGTCAACGCTGGCTATACGGGCACGGGAGACGTTCATCTTTTGGCCGGCGGCACAACAGGGCTGGCTGTTAACGCGCTGGCTATCGACAGGAAAGGCTCGATTTTAGTAACCATCAGGATCTCGGGGTGCGCCGGCGATGGACCATTTAACAACACAGCGACGGTTATTGGGACAACACCTGACGGGACGGTTGTAAGTGACATTTCAACCAATGGACCCGATCCTGATCCTGATGGCGATGGCAACCCGGGGAATAACGGGGCGCCGACACCGGTTGTTTTTTCACCCATACCAGCCATTGGGGTAGCCAAACGCGTCAGCGAAGGGCCGACGCGAGATGCGAATCAAAACTATGTGCTGACCTACGAAATCCGGGTGGTTAACTATGGTAATGTGAACCTGAGCGGCATTCAGGTGGTGGAAAACCTGGCATTAACCTTTGGCGCTGCCTCGAACTGGATGTTATTGAGCGTCGAAAGTGAAGAATTTTCTATCAACACAGCCTACAATGGAACAACGGTTACCAACTTGCTAACGGGCAACGATGTGTTGACCGTGGACAACGAAGGGGCTATTTACATTCGACTGAAGATAGGCCCTGGAGGATTTGAAGGCCCTTATCTCAACACCGCAACAGGATTTGGAACAAGCCCTGATAATACGACCGTACAGGACGACTCCCAGGATGGGAGCAACCCTGATCCTGACGGCGACGACAACCCGGGCAACAACAACGACCCTACACTGGTTGTGCTGCCTTGTTTTATAGAAATCATTTGTCCGGCTGTTGTGGATACGATTAAAGTAGACAACAATTTGGGCTGGTGCCGGGCGATGGTGAATTTTCCGCCTGCGGTTGCGGTCACTTGTGCAGGGGCGCCTGCCAGCCTCATTGAATTCCGTTTTTCTGGCGCAGGGGTAGCTGGTTTTACGAATGGCGTCTGGTATCCCGGACAACCAAGCGGGTTGATGTACAATGTCGGGGTAACGCAGGTGCAAATCAGGGCAGGCATACCTGATTTGCCCGCATTGGGCTACTCGGAAACCTGTACCTTCCACGTTGAAGTGGTTGACAAAGAAAACCCGGCGATTGTTTGCCGGGACATCACCGTGCCAGTTGGCGCCAATTGTGAATACACTCTTTTACCGGGTCGGATAGACGCCGGCACGACCGATAATTGCACCCAACCAGCTGACTTGGTTTATCAAATCAGTTTGGACAATGCAACTTATGTCAATTCCCTCACGTTTGGTCTGGAGGATTTGATCAACACGCCAATTACCGTGTGGCTCCGGGTAACGGATGCTGCCGGGAATTACGCTATTTGTACCGCTGAAGTTAACCTTGTGGACGACACTGCGCCAGCGATCATTTGTCCGCCGGATCAGATCGTTTATGCAGAGGCAAACCTTTGCGTGGGCAAAGTGCCTGATTTGACAGGCGAATTGACAATAGACAACTGCGGCCAGGTGGATACCGTCTTTCAGGTACCTTCTCCCGGTGTGCTGTTTGGATCGCACCATGGAGATACCATCATTGTTACCCTTACTGTGGTGGATGTGCAGGGCAATACCAGCAACTGTTCTGTAAAACTGACACTTCAGGATACCATTGCCCCCGTATTTCTGAATTGCCCGCAGCCGAATATCGTAGTCAATACGCTGCCCGGTATGTGCGGCGCATTCGTCAACTTCACCTTGCCCTTAGCGACGGACAATTGCGAACTCGACCGGGTCGTCCAAACCGACAACACCGGCCTGAACAGCGGCGATATGTTCCCCGTTGGGACGACTATTCTTGAATTTACGGCTTTTGATGCTGCGGGCAACAGCACCGTCTGCGTTTTGAAGGTCATCGTCAACGACAAAGCATTTCCGACACTTGATTGTCCTTCCAATAAAACGGTGGACATCAATCCCGGCATTTGCGGTGCTACCGTTCACCAGATCGCCGCTATTTCTACCGATAATTGTCCGGACAACAGGGCGGTCATTTACCGATTGACCAACCAGCAAGGCCAGGAATTGATCAGTGGTCTGCAGAATGCCAGTGGCAATACGTTTGATGTAGGTACGACGACCGTAACTTACCGCGTACAAGATCAGCCGCTGTTGCTAATTACCGAAGCGACGCAGCACATCCAGGCAATATCCGGCGGAACCTCGCCTGCGCCGGCCTGGATCACCACCGGCTTGCCTGATGGGGATTTTCTGGAAATTACCAATTTCGGGCCGGCCGCGATGGATGTAAGCAGCTTGAATATTGAGCGGATTTATACGGGTGGCGGAGAAACTTTCAGCATCCCAAGAGGCCAGATATTGAATGCGGGCGAAGTGCTGACCATTCATTTTGGCAATGGTACGGATCATCCCGCTGTACACCATTTCAATGTGCCGGGTGGCGCCAACCTGCCTGCCGGCCAGCCCGCAGCCTACGTTATGAGCCATTCCGGCGTAGTGCTGGATGTGGTCGTAATTGGAAGTTTTAACCCCGTTGGTCAGGGCACGTTGGCTACCGTTCCGGTGGGGCAATGGAGCGGCCTGCTCCAAAACGTGCAGGCTGGCGTGGTTCGAACTACGTACTGGGACAGCAACAGCGCGGGTGATTTCAGGTTGGCAGAGGTTTGTTCGGGGGGGTCTATAGGCAGCCTGAATCCGGGACTTCCTGCCTTTCCGGCAAATGGGGCTTTAACTTCGCTCCAATCGCAACTCCCTAATACGACCACTTGTAGCTTTACCGTAACCGTACGCGACAATGAATTCCCTCAATGTGGCGCCAACGGCCCCGTTGTTTCTACCAATGCGCTTTCCGGCGGACAAATTTTTCCCGGCGACTGTTTTGAGAGAACTCTGGTCATGACCGGGCAGGGGCGCATTGCAGATGTCAATATTTTTCTCGAAGGCCAGACAGATGCGATGGGCAACCTGAGTTTTACGCTCATTAGCCCAAGCGGCACAGCAATAGAATTGGCTTCCGGCATTTGCGGATTCAATGACGGCTGGCGATTGACGTTTGACAGCGATACTGTGAATAATGTGGCGCTCTATTGCCATGCACTGAACATTGGCGGCATCTATTCGCCCATCAACACCCTGGAAGCGCTGAACGGCGAGCCGGTTGCCGGGGTTTGGAAGCTGCGCATCGGACACATTGGAAGCTTGTCGCAAAACTTGTCGGCGCTCGTAAGCTGGCGCCTCGACGTTCAAAGGCGGCTACCCTTCCTGCAAAACGATGTGATCCTGGCAAACGCCCCCGGCCTGTGCGGCGTCAACTTTACCTGGCGGCATCCGGTGCTGTTCGACAATTGCGATAACGGAACCATCCAAATGCAGTTGACTAAAGCGAACGGCAGCTTATTGCTCAACCAGTCCATCCCGATGAACAGATGGGGTAAACTAAATACCTACCTGTTTCCGGTAGGCGTTACAACTGTGAATTACATCCTCACCGACGCTGCCGGCAACCAAACGGAATGCAGTTTTGTTGTCACGGTGCGGGATGAAGAACCGCCAGTCATCGCCTGCCCCAACAATATGACCATCCAATTGGGGCCAGGCGCCTGCGAAGCGACAACCGCCATCATACCGCAAACTGCAACGGACAATTGCGGGGTTGCCAGCATCACTTATTCCCCCGTCGGGCCTTATCCCATCGGCACCACGGTGGTCACTATGACCGTCACCGACGCTGCCGGAAATTCAAGAACCTGCTCCTTTACAATAACCGTTATCGAATACATGACAACGGGGACTCAGTTGTCCTGCGTGGGTAAGATCAACGTCGTGCTTGGCCCCGATTGCACGGTGGAAATTACATCGGATATGGTGCTGACGGGCACCAACCACCGTTGCTACGACAACTATGTTGTCACCCTGCACATTGCCCACGGCTTACCGCCACTCGACAGCAGTCCTTTTGCTACGCTGGACCTGGCAGGCCTGGAAATCATTGCGATGGTTTGCAATCCTCAAACCGGCGAGTGC
Source organism: Saprospiraceae bacterium (assembly GCA_046153985.1). Taxonomy (GTDB): domain Bacteria; phylum Bacteroidota; class Bacteroidia; order Chitinophagales; family Saprospiraceae; genus JABWAJ01. Next base: position 4,848 of record JBJXFD010000330.1, on the reverse strand, counting down.
TGTTGGGGAACGGTGTTGGTAGAACATAAAGAAGAGCCGGAGTTCATTTGCCCGGCTGATACCCTCATCAGTTGTTTGGCCAATATTGCGCCTGCCCTGACCGGGCAACCGGTACTTACCTCCTGCATTCCCGACGATCCGATCATTTCGTTTGAAGATGAGGTGGAAGAAAACGAAAACTGCGATGATTTTCCTTTGATCATTACCCGCACCTGGACGGTAGCGGATGTTTTTGGCAATGCATCTACCTGCGAACAAACCATTCGGGTAGCCTCTTTCAGCCTTGCCGATATTGTATTCCCGCCGAACTTCGATGATTTCGGTTCGACGGCGCTGAACTGTGCCGAAGTAGCCGCCAATCCGCACCTGACCCATCCGGATAGTACGGGGTATCCTACGCTTGCCGACGGTTCAAACCCATTTTCGGGCGCCAACTATTGTGGCGCGTCATTCCTGTACACAGACGAAGTCTTTACGATTTGCGAGGGCAGCTATCAGATCCTGCGCACGTGGAAGGTCCTCAACCCCTGCGAGCCGGTCGAGCCCGGTGTCAATCCGCTGGTTCATGTTCAGTCTATTCAGGTACTCGATGAACAGGGGCCGTTCATCATTTGCCCGACCAACAGGGTCATCAGTTCCGGCCCTTTCTCCTGCCGCGGCGCGTTGGTGTTGCCTGCGCCCCAGCTTAGCGATGGTTGTTCTCCGGCTTCGTATACGGTGAGCATCGGTTCGGGCTCTTTGACGTTGATCAATGGTTCTTACCTCCTGAGCAACTTGGAAGAAGGCATCCATTATGTGACCTACCGCGCAAAAGATGCCTGCGGTCGAAAATCGCAGTGCACGTTTACCGTCACGGTGACAGACCAGATCGAGCCGATTGCTATTTGCAACGAAGACCTCAGCATCAGCATTGGTGGTCAGGGACTTGCGCGGGTTTATGCGCAGGATGTGGATGAAGGAAGCAGCGATAATTGCGGCATTTCGATCATCGAAGTGCGCCGCCGGATCACCAGCGATAGCGATTGTGCGCCAATTGCAGAAAGCTACTCGGATTGGGGCCAATTTGTTGATTTTAATTGCTGCGATGCAGGCAATTACGTCATCATAGAACTTCGGGTAACGGATTACACCGGCAATAGCAATATTTGCTGGCTGGAGGTTTTGGTGGAAGATAAAATTCGCCCTTTCTGCACGGCGCCACACCCGGCTACGCTGGATTGCGATGACCTCCCGTACGATTTCAATTTAGGGGACACCCTGCAGTTGCAAAGCCTTTTCGGCAATGCGATGGGCGCCGATAACTGTTTCGGAGTCACTACGCAGGAGTTGCAGGCGGTCAGTAACTTGCACGATTGCGGATTTGGTACCCTCCTGCGCCAGTTCCGGGCCATTGATGCACAGGGGAATATTTCAACAAATACATGCCAGCAGCTCGTTACCATCAACGAAGTACATCATTACGAAATCAAGTTTCCGAAGGATGCTGAGGCTAATTGTGGGGCCCCAAATCCGGATACTTTGATGTACTACACGCCCGGTTGTGACCTCATGGCAGTGACGGTAACGGATGAAATATTTGAAGCTTCCGGCGACGAGTGCTACAAAATATTCCGAAAATTCCGCGTGTTGAATTGGTGCGAATACGATGGCGTTTCCCCCGCCGTGGTGGTGGGACGCGACGAAGATTGCGATGGCCTTCCCGGCGATGAAGCGGTTTGGGTACTCGTTCGTCCAAACGGCGTGACGTATTACGACCGCGATTCCATCGAATTAAACAGCAATCCGGCAGCATTCGTGAAAGGTACTTCCTGCGACGGCATTACGAACCCCGCAGGCCATTGGATCAATTCCACTATTGACATTAATGCAACCACAGACCCCCTTACCGGAAATCAAAACAATCCCAATAATCCGAACCTGGGGCCGAATGACAACATCCGCAACATTGCCTCGACGGGGCTTTGGGAGTATACGCAGATCATTAAAGTATATGACAATATTGATCCTCTTGTCCTCTTTGAGCAACCGGAACCTTTCTGTTCCATCAACAACGAAACTTGTGAAGGAGACGTGCAGGTACCATTCCGAATCAGCGAAAACTGTACGCCGGATGATTTGACAATCCGGGTGTTTTCTGATGAATTTTCGGACAATATTGATGAAGTTGACCTCACTACTCAACTGACAGGCGCTTACCCGGATTTTGTCATCGGCGGAACCTTCCCCATTGGCGCTCACCTTTTTGAGGTACAGGTAGCGGACGGCTGTGGCAATACCAATTCGGTGGAGATTGCTTTTGAAGTGGTGGACTGCAAAGCACCGGCGCCGGTTTGTATCAACGGCCTGGCGATTGAATTGATGCCCACTGAACCCAACACGGATGCCGACAGCGATGGCGATTTTGACTCAGCCGCCATGACCATCTGGGCATCGGACTTTTTAGTCAGCTCGTTGAGCGACTGTACGGGGCCAATCCGGTATTCGATTCATAAAGCGGACAACATAGTGGCCGGCACCAACATTCCAAGTCCAGAACAGGCAAGCCTTGTCTTGACCTGCGACGATCAGGGTACGGTTATTGTGAGAATTTACGCATGGGACAGCGCTTCCAACCCTTACGCAGTTCAGCCCGATGGGACGGTAGGCGGCCCGAATTTCGATTGGTGCGAAACATACGTCCTGGTTCAGGATAACCTATTCAACCTTTGCGATACAGGCGATGGACGGATTGCCGGCGTAATTGCCACGGAAGAAGCTGAAACGGTAGCCGGGGTGGCAGTGAACCTTAGCGGATTGATGAGTGGCAATGCGACAACCCCGTCAACCGGCGCGTATGCCTTCAACAACTTACCTGTCGGGCAGCAAGCCGACTTCACCGTAGCGCCGGAAATGGACACGTTGCCGCTCAACGGGGTCTCTACCTTCGACCTGATTCTCATCACCCGTCATATCCTGAATATACAATTGCTGGGCAGTCCTTACAAAATGATTGCAGCAGATGTGAACAACGACAAAAAAATCACCACGCTGGACCTGATTCACCTGCGCAGGTTGATTCTTGCTTTGGATGCATCTTTTGTAAACAATACGAGCTGGCGCTTTATTCGGGCCGATTATGTATTCCCGGTACCAACCAACCCCTGGTTTGAAGTTTTTCCGGAAATATACAATGTAAATGACCTGGCAGGCGAAATTCAGGATGCCAATTTTGTTGCCGTCAAGATCGGCGATGTGAACCTGAGCGCCGCGACGGGGTTTGCAGCGCTTGAACCCCGAAACACGGAGGGGCTCTTCGCCTTCAGGGTGGAAGACGTAATGATGGAGGCCGGACTTGACTATGCGATTGTTTTTAAAGCTTCGGATGGCCTGAAATTGTTGGGCTATCAGGGCACGCTGACCTTTGATCCGGCTGCTTTGGAGCTGACCGATATGGAATACGGGTTGGCGAAGGCAGAACACTTTGGCTTGCAGTACGCTGCTCAGGGACTGATCACAACCAGTTGGAATGAGGATCATGCAGGCTTTATGGCGGAAGAAAAGCTGTTCACCCTTCACGTTCGCGCCAAAACGAACGGGCGGCTGAGTGCCGCGCTGGGTTTTGATTCGCAGGTCACTGCGGCAGAAGCATATCCTGCATCAGGCGGGTTGTGGGATGTCGCCATCCTGTTCAGCAGCGGGGTGATGAGCAGCAGCAAAGCTATCCTTGAACAGAATGCTCCCAACCCATTTGCGCAAAGCACGGTGATTGGTTTTTGGTTGCCACGGGCGTTTGAAGCAGTGACGCTTAAACTGAGCGATACCCGTGGGCAGGTGGTGAAGGTACTCCGGAACAGCTACGGCTCAGGGCGACACGAGGTCCATCTGGAGGCGAAAGAATTGCCGGCAGGCTTGTATTTCTATACGCTGGAAGCGGGGGATTTTCGCCTGACAAAGCGGATGATTGTACAGGAGTAGTCCGGTTGTTAAAAGGCAAGAGGCAAATTTGCAAGAGGCAAGTTAGCAAGTTTGCAAAGGGCAAATTTGCAAAAGGCAATGGGCAATAACTTTATGAAAATCAATGATTTTTGTGTTTAAATAAATAGATTTTACAAAATCATTGTATTTATTTCACGAAATTCTTGCCTCTTGCCTCTTGCAAAACCCTACCTCATCGCCAACTCCTGCTTCAATTCCATCAATTCAGGATGCGCGCCATTCGTGCGGGCCGCTTTTTTCAGGTGTTCTGTCGCCTTGGCGGCGTCGTTCTTTTTATGGTAAAGGGCGGCCAAAACCCGATTGACATCAATGTTTTCCGGGCGGCGCTCGTATTCTTTTTTCGCGTATTCGAGCGCCTTGTCGGTATCGCCGATCAGTTCGCTATAGAAATTTGCATATTCCAGGTTCATGTTGTGGCCGTGCTCCACATCGTCGGCGAGCATTTCCAGCACCATTTTTTTCGTTTCTTCAAAAGCGGCCATGTCGCCACGTTTTTTGTAGAGACCCGCCAGTTCTTCGTAGAACCCAACTTCCGGGATGATGCTGCACGCTTGTTTCAGCAGCTTTTCGCCTTCAGCGTCGTTGCCTTTTTCAAGTTCTAAGTTGGCCAGCGCCGCAATGGCGAAGGGGTATTCCGGGCGCTGTTCCAGGATAATGTGGTATTGCATTTCTGCCATTTTGGGATCGCCGTAGTTTTCGTACAACTCGCCCAGCGTCATGAGCGCCCAACAGGTCTGTTCCTGGCCGGGGTAGCCTGCCGATACCGCCATTTCCATCGCTTCCATGGCGCCTTTCACGTCGCCATGAATTTCGCGCAGGTCAGAACCCCGCGAGTAAGAACGCAGATCCGGGCGCATGGAAACCATTTTATCC
>JBJXFD010000325.1:0-10467 GCA_046153985.1 Saprospiraceae bacterium | reverse complement strand
TCAATAAGTTGCAAAGATGTGTCCACACCATAGGTTTTAAAAACCTATAAGGTCTGAAGCACCGAAAGGAAAATGTCCAATCGTATACCGCGCTCCAGTTAAAAACCCACGCCAGTATGGAAGTCCTGCTCCTCGCTTTTGCCAACAGCCGCGAACACCCGCTGCCCACCCTCGCCGCAGAATACGCTGCGCTGAACAAAATTCTTTCGCCGCGCGTACTGCGCCAGCATTTTCTTTCCTGGTCGGTCAGCCACGCCACGCTGGAAGATATTGGCTATTACCTTACGCTGTTTCGCGACCGCTTGGGCTTGTTCCTGTTCAGCGGCCACGCCGACCGCGACCGCCTGCTGATGGAAGACGGCGACTCCCGTGCCGGCGGCATTGCGCACCTGCTCGGCCAATGCAAAAACCTGAAAGTGGTCGTCCTCAATGGGTGCAGCACCGGCAGGCAGGTTGCGGCCCTGCACGCAGCGGGCGTACCATTGGTCATCGCTACCAGCGCGCCGGTGGGCGACGAAACCGCCGCAAAGTTTTCCGAGCGCCTGTTCCAGGCTTTAGAAACCGGTCTGAGTATCGGCGAAGCGTTCGAACAGGGCATCGGCGAGGCACTCAGCCGAAAAGAGATTGCTGTGAACCGAGGTTTAGCACTCCTACCCGACGACCAGCCCGACGAACCGCTTTGGGGCATTTTCCCCAACCCGGACAAGCCCGACGCCGCCAACTGGAAACTGCCCGTGCAGGCCACCCGCCCCGCCGCCATGCAATACGAACCCAACGAACTGCTCTTGGAAACCCTCTACGACACCTTCGCGCAGACCAACCCCCGAGTGCGCGAGCTGCACGAAGCCGGCGCCCTGCTCGACGAGCGCAAAGAAGAAATTGTGGCCGCCCTGCTCAAAGCCCTGCCCGCGCCCATCAGCGAACACGTGCGCAAACTCGTGGCGCCTTCCCAACCGGGTGCTGCTGCCGGATGGGACAGCGCAGGCCCGCTCCGCTTAGCTCAATTGGCCCAGACCTACCAAATCTGCATGGATTTTCTCCTGTACGTCCTCATGGCGCAGTTGTGGGAAAACATCCTGCGAAAAAACGCCGCCTGGAATCCGCCGGCAGCGCTGCTCGCCGAATTCCGGGCCTTCCTGCGCCTCGATGCCGCCGAACGCCGCGACTGCGACTACTTTTCCGTACTGCGCCTGTTGCGCGATGCCTTAGAAGGCGAGGGCGAAGCGCCGTTTGTGGAAGAATTTACCCGCCTGCGGGAAGATTTTATGGCCAACGAGGATATAAAAACCGCCTGCTTTTTCCTCGAAACCCTGCGCCGGCAAACCGAAACCGCCAGCGCTTTGGAGATGCCCGAACTTTGCGCCCGCGCCGAACAGGCTTTGGCCCTTATTTTTGGCAAACTTGCCTTTTTGGGGCGTTACCTGCTCGCTACCGTGCGCAATATTGACGTGCTGAAATTCCGGCACACCGGCGAAGCGCAGTTCGAGCACATGGTGGTGAAATGGCACGGCACGCTTGGGTTTTATGAAAAAGAATTCCGCCGCCAGTCCGATTTTATGGACAACCGCTCGGTGGTGCTGCTGCGCCTCGGTGACGGCGCCGGCAACCATTTCCTCAACCTTTCGCCGTTCATCCTCGACGAAAACACCTTCGAGGCGGTGCCCGACACCTCTCTGTCCAAACTCTACTTCTTTGCCTGGCGCGAACACGAACGCCTGTTTTATAAATACGTGAACGATCCCGACGCCGACGTGATTGATCTGGACGACCCGGAGTTCTACGACAAGAAAAAAAAGACCACCAAGTTCCAAATGGCAAAAATCCAGTTCGAGGCGTTTTATGAAGCCGTTTTTGATGAAAAACCAAACCCCGCCGCGCCATGAAAAGTCCGTTCAAATTCCTCGATCCCTACGAGCTTGAAGACCGCGACGCCTTTTTTGGCCGCGACGCGGAGACGAAGGAACTCTACAACCTCGTCACTAAAAACCGCCTCACTTTCGTGTACGGCCCTTCCGGCACCGGCAAAACCAGCCTCGTGCAGTGCGGTTTGGCCAACCGCTTCGGCGGGGTGGACTGGCTGCCCGTTTTTGTGCGCCGAGGCGAAAATATCAACGAAGCGCTGCGCCGCGAAACCGGCAAAGCACTCGGCGAAGGCGCTGCTTTCGAAGGCGATTTCCCGGCGGCTGTGGGCGCGCTCTTCAACCGCTACCTGCGCCCGGTCTATTTGATTTTTGACCAGTTTGAAGAACTTTTTATCCTTGGAAGCGCCGCCGAGCAACAGACCTTTTACGACACGATTGCCGAACTGCTGGAAGCCGAACTGCCCTGCCGCATCCTGTTCATCCTGCGCGAAGACTATTTCGGGCACCTCAACCAGTTTGAAAAAACGGTGCCCGAACTTTACCACCGCAAACTCCGCGTGGAGCCGATGAGCCGCGACAACCTGCGCGCCGTCGTCGCCGGCTCCTGCAAGGTGTTCGACATCGGCTTCGACGATGCGCGCCGCTCGCCGGAGCTGATCATGGACAATATTTTAGCCGATAAAAGCGGCATCCACATGCCATACGTACAGGTGTACCTGCACATGCTTTACCAGGAAGCCGCGAAGGAAGGGCTTTCGCCCCTGCGCTTCACCGATGCGGTCATCCGCAGGGTCGGCCCCATTACAGACGTGCTGGGGCGGTTCCTGCAGGAGCAAAAAACGGACATTTTCAAAACCCTTCAGCAAAACCCCGCCTTTGACACGCTGCCGGAAGACGTGGTGTCGCAGGTGCTGGACGTATTTGTTTCCAAAGAAGGCACCAAAGCGCCGGTGGGCTACGCGCTCGCCCCCGACGGCAGGCTGACGCTAAGCGGCGAAGCCGCACGAGTGCTGGCAGTGCTGCCGCCCGCGCTGGTATCGGCCACCATCCGCGAACTCGAAAAAAGCCGCATCCTCCGCCGCTCCGACGACGCCCTCGAACTCGCCCACGATACCTTGGCCGCGCTCATTGACCAGCAGCGCAGCGCCGAACAACGCCAGTTGCGCGACATTCGCCAGCGCATCGAAACCGGCTGTCGCGAACACGCAGACTCCGGCGGCGTTTATTTCTTCGACAAAGGCCAGCTCGCCCGCATCGAGCCGTTTTTACCCAAACTCGTCCTCGAACCCGAACAGGCGGATTTTTTGGAAAACAGCCGCGCCGAGGCGGAACGCCTGGAGAACGCCGAAAAAGAGCGGGTGGCGCGCGAACTGCGCTTGGCGGAAGATAAATTGGCAACGGAAGAGCGGGCGCGGAAACGGCAGCGGTTTTTTACGTGGGTGATTGGGGCGGTGGCGTTGCTGGCGGTGGCGGCGAGTGTGTTTGCTTATTTTAAAAAGATAGAGGCAGACGACGCGACTATTGCTGCCGAAAAAAGCGCTACAGATGCGCAGAAAGCAGAGCAGACTGCTCAAGACAGCGCTGCCGTGGCTCGCACGCAACGCGCTGCGGCAGTAAGCGCCGAGGCCAAAGCCAAAGAAAACCTGGCTTTAGCTAAGGAAAATGAAGTGAAAGCGAAAAACGCCCTCATACAGGCCGACCAAAACCTAATTTTGACCAAAAAAGAGGAAGCAAATGCAAAAGCTGCCTTTGAACAGGTAAAAAAAGAAAAAGCCGCGACGGAGGAACAGCGCAAATTAGCAGAAGATAATTATCGGATTGCACAGCAAAAAACGATGGATGCCGAGACGTCAGCAAAAGAAGCGAAAAAACAAGCAGAAGCTGCCCGGCTCGCGCTTCTTGAGCAACAAAAAGCCCTCGCCGATGTCGTTCGGCTCACCCTGAAAGAGGCCTATACATTTATTTATCGCCTCGATTACGAAAGCGCCCTGGAAAAACTGCACGCTGCCGTTGCCCTCAATGCAGCGCCGCAGGTGGTAAGCGATTCCCTGCTTGAAATCGTCTATTACTTTGCAGAAACCGGCAAAATTGACCGTGCCATCGGCGTACTTGACACCGCAGCCCAGCTTGCAGGACGGGAGGTCGTAAGCTTTGGTAAGTTATCCAATCTTCAGGATTTTCGAAAAGCAATCGAAACACTCAGCCCTGCCCGGCTTGTTGCTTTAGATGCGCGCTACTTCCCAACCATGCTCGACATACCCGGCGGGACAGACACGCTTGGAAGCGATTTAGATGATGATGGTAACCCACGCCACGCTGTTACCCTCTCCGCCTTCAAACTCGCCAAAACCGAAACCACCTGGTGGCAGTACAACCTTTTTTGTGAAGCGACCGGCAAGGAAAAACCCGAAAAGCCTGTTGGGTGGGGGGGAGAAGGAGACAATCCAGTGATAAATGTTAATTGGTATGACGCCGTCAGGTATGCCAATTGGCTTTCCAGCCGGGCTGGCAGGGATACCGCTATTGTGCAAACGGGTGGGAAGTACGAATTCCGGAGGATTCCCGGAACGTATCGGCTACCCACCGAAGCAGAATGGGAATATGCCGCCCGCGCAGGTCAAAATTTTCGCTATGCTGGTACTAATGAAGCGAATCAACTTGGCGAATTTGCCTGGTTTGGCGAGAACAGCGGCAGCCGCACTCGTACCACTGGGGCCAAAAAACCGAATGCTTGGGGTCTGTACGATATGAGCGGAAACCTGAATGAGTGGTGCTGGGATTGGTTGGGCAAATTTCCCGAAAACCCGGAAAAAGACTATTCCGGGCCGGATGCAGGTTCGTTCCGTGCTATTCGCGGCGGGTGTTGGTACGACTTCGCGGAGAGTTGCCAGACGGCTATCCGTGGCGGCGTCAAACCCGACAGCTTCTGTGGCTTCCGCCTGGTGTTCGTCCCGTAGTCAGTTGGCAGTTCATTCCGGCTTTACTTTTGAGCTAAAGCGAGGTGGCGAAAAAATGTGAGGGAGGTGAGGGACGAGCCTCCCACGCATTTTTTTGTCAACGAGCGGTTTTTTGATACCGCCTTTGGCGGTCGATTTTTTTTAAAAAGGTATTTTATGCAAATCAAACTATTTACCATCCCGGTGGGCGACAACGGGAACGCCCTGCAGGAAATGAACGCGTTTTTGCGCAGTGAGGGCCCAGATATGACAAATCTTAGAGATTTGTCATATCTATCCCCAACGATAAATAGCCAGGTTTGCGACAGGCAGCCACCCCGCACGTTGCAGCCATGCTGCGAGCGTGAAAATGCATAGTAGGGAAAATAGGCGTTTTCCGATCAGCTTTTCCACCTGGATGTCACCCCGATACCGACGATGTGCATAACGCATCATGTTTGTCATTCCCGTCAGGGAATCTGCGACAGAAGAACGGCTTTTGATAGGAATCCGCAAATAATGTCGAAGATAACTCCCCGTTACCCTTCCCCCAAGCTTGTTATTCTCGAAGAGCACCACAAAAATCTCAAAAACCTTGAGCGGTTTTGCAGATTCCCTGCGGGAATGACAAGCCTGGTGGGAGATTCACCCGATAATACGTTATGCACAGCATATGCTCGTCAGTACAGCGGGTCTGCGACATCGGGGGTAGTTGTTTGTCGGGGGTAGATGGGTGAACGGGCAACCGCTATTCGTTTTCGGATGCCGCCGAATCGGAGTTCGGCGGTACGTTACCCCGGTGTTGAGCGGGGAAGCATGGTTCACTTTTCGGAAGCTCGCCGAATCGGAGTTCGGCGGTACGTCACCCCAATTTCCCCGCAATCTCCTCCACGCCAAGCTGCTCCTGTTCTCCACTCACCATATTCTTTAGGGTCAATTTTCCGCTGGCCATTTCCGTTTCGCCGATCAAAACGACGTAGGGCACGCCGCGTTTGTTGGCATAGTCCATCTGCTTTTTGATTTTTGCAGGCTCGGGATATAGGTCGCAGGCGATGCCGGCTGCGCGGAGTTTGGAAACGCATTCAAAAGCATAGCGGTGGGTGGGGCCGTCAAAGGCAATAAACAGGACTTCGATGCCGCCGGACACTTTTTCGGGGAACAACTTCAGTTCTTCCATTACGTCGAAAATGCGTTCGGCGCCGAAGGAAATGCCCACGCCCGACACGTTGGGCAGGCCAAAATTGCCGGTAAGGTTGTCGTAGCGTCCGCCGCCGCCGATGCTGCCCATTTGCGCGTCTTTGGCTTTGACTTCAAAAATGCAGCCGGTGTAGTAGCTCAGGCCGCGTGCTAAGGTGGGGTCGAAGGCTAATTCATTGCGAAGGCTGTTTGCACCGAGGTAGTCGAAAACGGTCTCTAATTCTTCGATGCCTGCCAGGCCGGTCGGGCTTTCCGCAAATAATTCCCGCATGGCGGCCACCGAGGTGGTCTGGAGCATGATTTCGATGCGCTCGATGGAAGCCCCGGCCAAACCGCGGGATTCCAATTCGCGGCGCACGCCTTCGATGCCAATTTTGTCCAATTTATCAATGGCCACAGTCATGTCCACAAAGCGGTCGGCCACGCCTGCCGCTTCGGCGATGCCCGCCAGGATTTTCCGGTTGTTGATTTTGATGGTGACGTTTACGCCCAGCTTCGCAAACACTTCATCGTAAATGCGCGCCAGTTCCGCCTCATACATCAGGCTGTTGGAGCCTACCACGTCGGCGTCGCACTGAAAAAACTCCTGGTAGCGGCCTTTCTGGGGCCGGTCGGCGCGCCAGACGGGCTGGATCTGGTAGCGTTTGAATGGGAAAGCGATGTCGTTTTGGTGCATCACCACGAAGCGCGCAAACGGAACCGTGAGGTCGTAGCGGAGGCCGCGCTTGGAAATGGAGCCGGCTAATTTGGCAGAATCCATTGCGGCAAGCGCTTCTTTATTCGCATCGGCCAAAAAATCGCCGTTGCTCAGGATTTTGAACAGGAGTTTGTCGCCCTCTTCGCCGTATTTGCCGGTCAGGGTGGTCAGGGCTTCCATCGCCGGCGTTTCAATCGGCTGGTAGCCATAGCGCACGAATACTTCGCGGATGGTGTCAAAAATAAAATTCCGCTTGTTCACCTCTTCGGGGAGAAAATCGCGGGTGCCTTTGGGTATGGTGGGTTTCATGGATTGTAGGAATTGTCAAGGTTAAAGTTGAAAGGATAAAGGTTAAAGTGGGGTTTTCGGTTCCTTGTTGATTTCGTGTCTACTGTCAAGGGTTTGCTCCATTTGCATCTAAAATTTCCCGCAAAGGGCGCAAAGGTTCCGCCAAGTCCGCAAAGTGGGACGCCACGCTTTGCGTCCTTTGCGAGCCCTTTGCGCCCTTTGCGGGAAACAATCTCGGGCAAGGCCGCAAAGGAATTTAACTCCCCCTTCGCGTACGCTGAGCGTTAGTCGAAGCGGGGCTGGGGGGGCGGAATCATACCACCGAGGTAAAAGGTCGCAGGAACCGCACATCATTTTCAAACAAAGACCGAATATCGCTGATGCCATACAGGCGCAGCGCCTGCCGCTCGATGCCCATGCCGAAAGCGAAACCGGTGTATTTTTTGGAATCTATGCCGCAATTTTCAAGCACCTGCGGGTCTACCATGCCGCAACCGAGGATTTCTAACCAGCCGGTACCTTTCGTCAGGCGGTAGGTTTGTTCGGTTTCCGTGCCGAGGAAAACGTCCATTTCCGCGCTCGGTTCGGTGAATGGAAAGTAGGACGGGCGCAGGCGGATTTTGGTGGCGCCAAACATCTCGCTGGCAAAATAGTACAGCGTCTGGCGCAGGTCGGCAAACGAAACGCCTTCGTCTACGTAGAGGCCCTCCACCTGGTGGAACTGGCAATGCGAACGCGACGAAATGGTTTCGTTGCGGTAAACGCGACCCGGCGCAATGACGCGAATCGGCGGTTTTTGGCTCGTCATGATCCTTGCCTGTACTGGCGAGGTATGGGTGCGCAACAACATTTCGGTGCTGCCCTTCAGGTAGAACGTATCCTGCATATCGCGGGCCGGGTGGTCTTCCGGCGTGTTCATGGCCGTGAAATTGAACCAGTCCGTTTCAATTTCGGGGCCTTCTGCAACTACGAAGCCGATGCGTTCAAAAATATTGATGATGCGGTTGAGTACGATGGAAACCGGGTGGCGCGACCCCAGTTCGATGGGTTCGCCGGGCGCCGTGAGGTCGAGGTTGCCAGCCACACCAGCGTCGGCAGCGCTTTCCAATTGTTCTTTCAGCGCGTTAAATTTGGCTTCAGCCGCTTGTTTGGCGCTGTTGATCAACTGGCCGAATTCGCGTTTTTGCTCATTCGCCACGTTTTTGATTTCGTCAAACAGGGGTTTGATGATGTTTTTGGAGCCGATGTAACGAATGCGGAATTGCTCCAGCGCTTCCGCCGTTTGGGGCGCTTCCTGTTCGATTGCTTTCAAGACGGATCTTACCTGATCAAAAATTGCTGCGGACATATTACGATTCGATTGAGACTTGCTAATTTTAAAAAATGCAGAGCCTGGTTTTGGATAACAAGCGGCAAAGGTAATGATTTTGAGAAAATCCTGCATTCATCTAAACGGGCGCCGATAAGCTACTGCGGCGGGCGGGCTGGGCCTCCTCAGGGTGATCCGGAACCAGATGCCGGCCAATACCCCAAAAGCGAACCCACCGATATGCGCCCACCAGGCTACGCCACTCGACTCGGCAGTGGCGACTTGCAGCGATGCCTGGCCATTCAGCAGTTGCTGGAAAATCCAAACGAAGAGAAAAATAAAGGCAGGGATGCCAAACGGGAAAACGAAAAACAAAACCCGCACCCGGGACCTCGGAAAAAGGAGCAAATAAGCGCCCATCACTGCCGAAATCGCGCCGCTGGCGCCCACCGTGGGAATGACGCTTGAGGCGTTGAAGTAGATATGCGCGGCATGGGCCAGCAATCCCCCCAGGAAATAAAAGATCAAAAATTTGAAGCTGCCGCTCAACGCTTCAATGTTGTCGGCGAAGACCCATAGGAAAAGCATGTTGCCAAGCAGGTGCATCCAGCCGCCGTGCAAAAACATGCTGGTGAACAGGGTGTAGAAGTCTTCTCCCCGCAAAATATGGGCCGGAATGGCGGCGTATTTCATCAAAAATGCTTCCCGAAGCGGCAACGGCAAGGACACTTCGAATAGGAAAACAGCCAGATTCACCGCGATCAGCGCGTAGCTGAACAAGGGGAAATGCCCGCCTTTAACCTGGTCATCGCCGTAGGGAAAAATCATCTGTGTTGCGGGTTTTTTTTTACCACATAGTTCACATAGTTTTTTTCACAATAGTTCACATAGACGGCTTCCCTGTGCTATGTGTCCTATGTGAAACCCCTATGTGGTCTATGTGGTAAAAATTCTTCAAAAATCAGGTGTAAACTTCCAGCTTGCTCGCCTTAAGTACTTCTTCGTAATACGCTTCGTATTCCGGCAAAATTTTGTCAATGTCGAACCGGCGGGCCTGGGCGAGTGCATTTTTTCTAAACTGCTGCAGTAGTGCTTCATCGCTCAGGATGGTGATGGCGTGGTGCGCCATTTGTTCGATGTCGCCGACCTCGCTCAAAAATCCGGTTTCCCCGTGAATATTCACTTCCGGCAAGCCGCCTACATTGGTGGAAATCACCGGCACTTCGCAGGCCATCGCTTCCAACGCCGCCAAACCAAAACTTTCACTTTCGGAGGCCATAATGAACAAATCGGAAACCGCTAAAAGTTCTTCAATGGCATCTTGTTTGCCCAAAAACCGCACTTCGTGGCTGAGGTCGAGTTTGCGGCAAAGTTCTTCCATTGCATGCCGCTCCGGCCCGTCGCCAATCAACAGCAGTTTGGAAGGAATTTTTTCATAGACCTTTTTAAAAACCAGAATCACATCCTCGATGCGCTTCACTTTCCGGAAATTGGACGTGTGGGTGAGGATGCGCTCGCCATTTGGGGCGATGGCTCTTTTGAAGTGGTCTTTGTCTATTTTTTTAAAACGATCAAAATCAATAAAATTATAGATGACCCGAATTTCTTTTTGGATGTTGAACAAATCCACTGTTTGCTGGCGCAGGCTTTCTGACACAGCAGTAACGCCGTCCGATTTGTTGATGGAAAAAGCCACCACGGGGGCAAAGGCATTGTTGCTGCCCACCAGCGTGATGTCGGTACCGTGCAAGGTGGTGACCACCGGGATATAACGCCCTTCGGTCAGCAAAATCTTTTTCGTCATATATGCGACCGCCGCGTGGGGGATGGCATAATGCACGTGCAGGATGTCTAAGTTTTCAAACTTCACCACATCCACCAATTTGCTGGCTAAAGCCGTATCATAAGGCGGGTATTCAAACAACGGGTAATCTTCGGCGGTGACTTCGTGAAAAAAAATATTGGCATGAAAGGCCGATAAACGCGCCGGTCGCCGATAGGTGATGAAGTGAATTTCATGGCCTTTTTTAGCTAAGCCTAAGCCTAATTCGGTGGCGACGACGCCACTGCCTCCGTAGGTAGGATAACAAACAATCCCTATTTTCATAATCCTGCTGAAGTGGTGGTTGGGTGAATGGTGTTGTTTCTTTGTAGGATACACTTATTTATCCAAATGGT
>JBJXFD010000337.1:0-3128 GCA_046153985.1 Saprospiraceae bacterium | reverse complement strand
AAGCCAGCCTCGACCCACTGGTCACCATCAATGCCGATGGCAAGATTACGGACATGAACAAGGCTTTTTCGAGCATTACCGATGTTTCGCAGCTGAAACTCGTTGGCACCGACTTTAGCCTTTATTTCACAGACCCACAAAAGGCCCGTGAGCTTCAAGCAGCCGTATTTTCAAAAGGAACGGTAACGAATTACCCGCTGACAATCATAGATGGGCATCCAACAGCCGTTGTATTTAATGGCTCCATTTATAAAGATGGAAACAAAAAGGTGCTGGGGGCAGTGCTGGTGGCAAGGGACATTACCGAACAGAAAAGAACTGAGAAAGAATTGACAGAAGCAAAAGTGTTTGCCGAGTTGGCGACCGCAATTGCAGAAGATGCAAAAATAAGTGCCGATAATGCGGTAAAACTGGCCAATGAAGCGGTACATGCAAAGCAGCAGTTCCTGTCAAATATGAGCCACGAGATACGCACCCCCATGAATGCGATCATCGGGTTCACCAAAGTGATTTTAAAAACAGAACTGTCTGGAAAGCAGAAAGAGTATTTGACCGCCATAAAAATGAGCGGCGATGCACTGATCGTGCTCATCAACGATATACTTGACTTGGCAAAAGTGGATGCGGGTAAGATGACCTTTGAACATTTACCCTTTAAAATGGCGGCCTCCATCACCTCCATGATTCATTTGTTTGAGCTAAAAACGCAGGAAAAGAACATAATGCTGGTCAAGGAATATGACCCAAAAATCCCGGAAGTGCTGGTTGGTGACTCGGTGCGGTTGCACCAGATTATCCTGAACCTATTGAGCAATGCCGTAAAGTTTACGACAGCAGGAAAAATCAGGGTTTCCGTTCGATTGCAGGAAGAAGACGAAGCGCAGGCAAGCCTTGAATTTGCCGTTTCGGACACGGGCATTGGCATATCCGCTGAGAAATTGGAGCATATTTTTGACAATTTCAACCAGGCAACCAGCAGCACGTCAAGGTTGTTTGGCGGCACCGGATTGGGGCTTGCCATCGCCAAACAATTGGTGGAGCAGCAAGGTGGAAGCATCCAGGTAAAAAGCAAGGTTGACCAGGGGTCCACCTTTAGCTTTACTTTGAGCTTCCAGAAAACAAAAGCGGAAGCAGCTACTGCAACCGAAATATTGGAATTGGACACGGAAATCAAGCATATCAAGGTATTGGTGGTGGAAGACATGGCGCTCAACCAATTATTGATGAAAACCCTATTGGACGATTTCGGCTTTGAGCGGGACATAGCCGCCAATGGAAAAATTGCGATAGAAAAACTGCAAGAAAAATCCTACGATATTATCCTGATGGATTTGCAGATGCCGGAGATGAACGGCTTTGAGGCCACCGAGTACATCCGAAACACCTTGCATTCCAAAATCCCAATCATCGCCCTGACCGCCGATGTGACCACCGTTGACATGGCCAAATGCAAGGCCGTGGGCATGAACGATTATATCTCCAAGCCCGTTGATGAAAGGCTGTTGTACAGCAAGATAATCGCATTGGTAAAAAAGCCAATCCCGGCCAAATTCCAAGCAGCCAAAATAAATGAAAGCACCGAAACCATGCCATCAAAATGTATTGACCTCACCTACTTAAGCGGCATTACAGATTCGAATCCAGCGTTGATGATGGAAATGTTTACCATCTATTTGGAACAAACACCCCCCATAATCAGTGCCATGCTTCAAAGCACCCAAGACAAGGATTGGGATTTATTGTACGCCGCCGTGCATAAGTTGATCCCCTCTTTTTTAATTGTGGGCATCAACAGCAAATTTGAAGATATGGCAAGGAAAGTGCAGGAATATGCCAGCACACGAAAGCATACAGCGGAAATCCCTGACTTGGTACGGCAACTCGATATTGTCTGCACACAAGCTTGTAAGGAACTGGAAATGGAGCTTAACAGTCTTAAAACATCAAACGATGAGTAATAATAAAATAAAGATTTTTCTGGTGGATGACGATGCCTTGTTCCTGAAATCATTGGAAATTGAATTCCTCAAACATGCCGATTTTGCCATTGAGACTTACCCAACTGGCGAACTTTGCATGGAGCACCTCCCCCATAGCCCCGATGTCATCATTTTGGACTACCACCTGGACGGGATAGAAAAGGATGCCATGAACGGAATAAAAACCTTGGATAAAATCAAAGCCTATAACCCAGATATTCCCATTGTGATGCTATCTTCGCAAGACAAAATCGAAGTGGCCATCGAGTGCATGCACCACCGGGCTTTTGACTATGTGGTGAAAAGCGAAACCGCCTTTATGCGCCTGCAAAAAATCATTACCACTATTTTTAAATACCGTAAAATGGAAAAGGAACTGAACTGGTACATGGAGCGGGCGTGACTCCTGTAAAGTTAGGAGGTAACTTCAAGTTACCTCCTAACTTGGATTTTCTTATTTTTAATTGCCCTTGCACAATGTTCACTATATGACTGAAAAATCCATTCCAAATACCCCCCCACTCAACATACTTTTTGCTGACGACGACGTTGACGACCGTTTCTTCTTTGATAAAGCATTGAGGGAAATACCCATTGAGAACATGCTTACAACGGTGAATGACGGAGAACAGTTAATGGATTACCTTTTAGGAGATTTGGAGCAAGTTCCCGACGTGGTTTTCCTCGACCTGAGCATGCCCCGCAAGAGTGGGTTTGAATGTTTAGCGGAAATTAGGGAAAATGCAAAACTGAAAGACATGCCCGTGGTCATGTTTTCCACATCCTACACGAGCGACATTAATTATGAGCAAAGCATGATAGCGGTGCTTTATAAAATGGGGGCACAAGATTTCATCCGCAAGCCCGGTGAATTCGCAAAGCTCAAGGAGGCGATTCATGATGCGCTGGTGAAGGTGGTGGGAAAGGCTCCTGCTATTGAGAAATAGAAACTTAGGGATAATAATTTCCGTTTAAACAAATACTACAACAATGAAAATCACACAACTGAACATCCTCCTTGCTGACGACGATATGGACGATTGCGGTTTTTTCAAGCAAGCATTGGAGGCGTTGCCGCTGTCCACGAAGCTCAATATCGTAAACGATGGCGAACAGCTATTGACCTATCTGGATGAAAATGCGGAAAGC
>JBJXFD010000336.1:0-7575 GCA_046153985.1 Saprospiraceae bacterium | reverse complement strand
AATTTATCCGTCAATGCAACGGCATACAACTGGGATTTTGGAGACGGCAACGGCAGCACGGAGTCAAACCCGCAGCATACCTTCACCAATAACGGGACCTATTCTGTGACCCTGAATGCACAAAATGCTTATTGCGGGAATGCAATCGCCCAGACCATCCTCATCGGCATCAACGGGTTGCAGGAACAAGATCCCGGACACAGGGTTCGCGTTTTCCCTAATCCAACAAGTAACCTGTTTTTTATAAAAACCGATGACAATCAGTTACTTATTGGATATGAAGTGCAAACTGCGCATGGCGTTCTCCTGCTCCGGGACACTCTCTGGCCGGGGACACCGGTCAATCTGGAGCAATTTCCTGCCGGAGCTTACTATTTGAAGATTCAGCAAGGAAGCCTGAAACAGACCATTTGTGTAATAAAGCGTTGAAACCGATTGAATAAAGATTTTATTTTCTGACAAAAATTCATTTGCTTTGCGCCCTGAAAATTAATGCGTCTGAAAACAACAGGCGAGTGGGGAATTTTTCTTACTTTCAGCCTTAGAAAGTTAACAGGCTCAATAAGTGCCCGTTTTTTCCGTTACGTAAGCGTTCAAAACAGAGGATAAAAAGTTAATGAGACTTTTCAGTTTTTTCAAACAAGAAATTGCCATTGATTTAGGCACAGCAAACACCCTGATCATACAAGGTGATAAAGTCGTGGTTGACGAACCTTCTATCGTCGCCATCAACAGAAAAACCGGTGAAGTCATGGCCGTGGGTCGGAAAGCCATGCAAATGCATGAGAAGACCCACGAAGACATCAAGACCATCCGTCCCTTGAAAGATGGTGTGATTGCCGATTTCCAGGCTGCCGAAAATATGATCAAGGGAATGATCAATATGATGGGCACCCGCCGGCGTTTCCTTTCCCATATGAAAATGGTGATTTGCATTCCTTCCGGCATCACGGAAGTAGAAAAACGCGCCGTTTTTGAATCCGCAGACCACGTGGATTCCCGGGAAACCTACCTGATTTACGAACCGATGGCGGCTGCATTGGGGATTGGCCTCGATGTAGAAGAGCCGGAAGGCAATATGATTATTGATATAGGTGGCGGCACGACCGAAATCGCCGTGATTGCCCTTTCCGGGATCGTTTGCGACCAGTCTATCCGCATAGCGGGAGACGAATTGACGAACGACATCATGGATTACATGAAACGCCAGCACAATGTCCTCATTGGCGAGCGCACTTCCGAACAAATCAAAATCCATGTTGGCTCGGCGCTTCCACTCCTGGATGATCCACCGGAAGATTATGCTGTGAACGGACGCGACCTGATGACGGGGATCCCGAAACAAACGAAGGTTTCCTACATCGAAATCGCACACGCTTTGGATAAGTCCATTTCCAAAATTGAAGAAGCAATCCTCAAGGCATTGGAAATGACGCCGCCGGAATTGGCTTCCGACATCTATCGCAGAGGCTTGTACCTCACTGGTGGAGGCGCGCTGTTGCGTGGATTAGACAAGCGCATTTCCTTAAAAACCAAACTCCCGGTACACATTGCAGACGATCCGCTTCGTGCGGTGGTCAGGGGCACAGGTATGGCGCTTAAGCACACTGATCGCTACTCCTTCATTATTGACCGGAAGAGCGTCTGAATTGGGGCCGAATCAAATTAAGTATACAGTATGGGCAGCCTGCTTCAGCTATTTGCGAGGTTTGGAAATTTACTAACGCTTCTGTTCCTGGAAGGGATCTGCCTGATGTTGATCGTACAGAGCGGCCCAAAGCAAAAAGACGTCTGGTTGAATACAACGGGCCTTGCGGTTAATGCCGCCAACGAAAGAATATCCTGGATGAGGGGCTATTTTTCTTTGCAACAGCAAGTTGCCGAGTTGAAAGCAACCAATACGCAGCGCCACAACGCCCAGCCGGAAAACCGGTACGACAATGTCTTAGTCAAAGACACCCTCCGCATCAGCGATACCCTCTATTCTTATATTGCCGCAACGGTCATCAGCAGGAGCATCTACGGTGCAAACAATAGCTTGATCCTCAATCGCGGAGGCGCCCACGGGGTAGAAAAAGGCATGGGCGTAATTTGCGACAAGGGGGTTGTGGGCATTGTGGCCGATACTTCCCGCTACTTCAGTAAAGTCATTTCCATTCTGAACACAAAATCGCGCGTAAGCGCTTCGGTTATTTCCCAAAAGACGACTCCCGAAAAAAACAACGATACCTTCGGCGTGCTCGTTTGGGAAAACGGGAGTTCGGAAGAGGCAAACCTGACCGATATCCCCCGTTACCATGAGGTACAGGTTGGGGATACCATCCGAACCAGCGGCTACTCCTTTGCTTTTCCCAAAGGCTACCCCATTGGAATTATTGAATCAATTCCCGGTTCCGACCCCGTCAAGACCAGCATGCACGCCATTAAGGTACGCCTGAGCAACGACCCGATCCGGGTACAGCATGTGTATGTCGTTAAAATGGACAAGCAGAAAAAAGAAGATTTGTTAAGCATAGAGAAGGACGGCGGCTATGAACAGTAAAATCATCCTTTCTAATGTCCTTCGGTTTGTGCTGATTTTGCTGGTACAGGTTTTTATTTTGAAGCGAATCTGGTTGGAATTAGACGGGCGGCCTTCATTTCAGGTTTTGGCATACCCGCTTTTTCTAATGATCCTGCCATTTAAAATGCCGCGAATTGCCCTGATGTTGCTCGGTTTTTTGCTGGGCATTTTAATAGACCTGTTTTATACGCCAATGGGACTTCACGCCGGTGCACTCGTCCTCTTAGCCTACGTCCGCCCATGGATTCTGTCTTTTCTGGCTCCAAGAGACGGATACAACATGAATCACAGCCCAACGATAAAGCGCATGGGGCGTAACTGGTTCTTAAAATACTCCGCCAGCTTGTTATTGCTGCATACATTATTTTACTTCTCGCTGGAAGCGTTTACTTTTGCTTACATTTATGAAATTCTATGGCAATCCCTGACAAGTTTTGCCATTTCATTCGTTTTTATCATTATTTTTATGCTGGTTTTCAATCCGGAAGATTGATTCCTGAAAGTTTCACAAAATTTCGCAGACACCGTGTCAGACGTATACCGCACACGACAATTCACCATCCAGCTCATCTTCATTGCTGCTGCATTGATGCTGGTGGGCAAAGCGGCGCATCTGCAAATATTTAATAAAGAGCAGCAATCCCGCGCAAAATATGCCGCCATCAGTCGCCAGGTACTCTACCCGGCCAGGGGAATCATGTACGATCGGAACAATGAAAGGCTTGTTTACAACGATCCGATGTACGACCTGATGGTTACTTACAATAAAATTGACTTCACCAATTTCGATACGCTCGGCTTTTGCCGGCTCACCGGCATGAGTCCGGAAGGGTTCTCCAATGCCCTGATCAAGGACTGGCGCAGCGGGAAGTTCTCTAAATCCGTTCCATATATTTTCAAAGGAAAAATATCGGCAAGAGAGTTTGCTTTCATTCAGGAACACCTGCACCGGTTTCCGGCGTTTACCCTGCAAATCCGAAGTGCACGGGGGTATCCGCACAGCAATGCAGCGCACGTGCTCGGCTATATTCGGGAAGTCAACCAGAACGAAATTACGGCTGACTCCAGCTACCAGTTGGGCGACTACATTGGCGCCAGCGGGCTGGAACGCTTTTATGAAAAGGAACTGCGCGGGGATAAAGGCATCCGGCACGTCCTGATAGACAACCTTGGGCGGGAAGTAGGCGATGGGAGAGACGTAGAGTATTATGAAGCTCCTGTTGAGGGCAAAAATCTCTACACAACACTCGACCTTGAGCTGCAGAAGTATGGCGAATCGCTCATGGTCAACAAAATTGGCAGCATTGTTGCCATAGAGCCTGCTACCGGCGAAATCCTGGCGATGATCAGTGCGCCTTCGTACGACCCCAACCACCTGACCATTGACCAAAGTTCGCGCGCTCAGAAATATGGCGAACTGCTGAATGACGCTTCCAAACCTTTTTTAGACCGCTCTATTTTGGCCCAGTATCCTCCGGGGTCACTGTTTAAACCGATCGTTGCCCTCATTGCCCTCCAGGAAGGGGTGATGACCCCCGAACGCGGCGTCAGTTGCAGTGGGGGATTTTATTTTGGCGGCCAGCGGCTCACCGGATGCCACAACCATGCTTCCTGCCGCGATGTAACTTCAGCTATTCAGCACTCCTGCAATGCCTATTTCGTAACCGTATTCCGCGATATTGTGGATAAGTACGGATATACACACCCGGACAAAGGGTTCGATGAATTCAACAGCTATCTTGAAAAGTTTGGGCTGGGAGACCGGCTTGGCGTAGATTTCCCGGGAGAAAAGAAGGGCTTTTTTCCGGATTCCGATTATTATGACGGGGTTTACAGCAAAGACGGCTTCTGGAAATCCATCTGGATCAGGTCTTTAGGTATCGGGCAAGGCGAATTGTTGCTCACCAACCTCCAGATCGCTAACCTGGCTGCAACCATCGCCAACAAAGGATATTACATCACCCCTCACCTGGTTTCAAAAATCGGAGAAGGGGAAAAGGCCTGGAAAAAGCAGGTTTATGAAAAGAAAGAAACAGGCATTGATAAGGCCCATTTTGTGCCGGTAATTGACGGCATGGAAAAGGTGGTGTTGGCCGGTACTGCCCGCTCGGCCTACATCCCGGGGATTTCGGTATGCGGAAAAACCGGTACTGCTGAAAATCCCCACGGCGAAGACCACTCGATTTTTTTCGCTTTTGCGCCAAAAGAGCAACCTGAAATCGCAATTGCCGTATACATTGAAAACGGGGGATGGGGCGGCTCTTTTGCAGCACCCATAGCCAGCCTGATGATTGAAAAATACAAAAACGGCAAAATAGCTGAGGCAAGGCTTTTCTTAGAAAAACGCATGAAGGAAGCCAATCTGTTGCCTAAACCGGAGAAGGTTGCCAATAAAGCGCCAAAACTGAAAGCAAAGCCCAGAAGTGAGCAATAATTGAATTCCAGATTGACGATCAGCGTTCTCCCATGCATGCCCGGGGCATTGATTTCCGGAATATCAGTGCCCACCGTTACGATCCGCATCTACATACCAAAACTATGCCTTAATGGCCTGTAAAAACTCATTCCGGGTGTGTTCATTCAGAAATTTACCGCCATACTCGGCAGTAGTCGTGGCTGCGTGGTGATGTTGAACACCCCGTGCCTGAACACACATGTGTTGCGCATCAATATAAACAGCAACGTCTTCTACACCCAGTACGCGCCGGAGTTCATTGGCAATTTGTATGGTGAGGCGCTCTTGCACCTGGGGCCGCCGGGCAAAATGTTCCACAATGCGGTTCAATTTAGAGAGCCCGATGACTTTTCCGTTCGGAATGTAGGCCACGTGTGCTTTGCCGTAAATGGGAAGAAAATGGTGTTCGCAAAACGAATACAGCGGAATATCCCGCTCTACGAGCATCCGACGGTATTGGTATTTATTTTCAAAGAGGGATATTTTGGGATAATTGGCAGGGTTGAGCCCTCCAAAAATTTCTTTGACAAACATTTTGGCCACTCGCTTTGGCGTACCTTTAAGAGAATCATCCGTCATATCTAAACCAAGCGTGCGCATGATTTCCTGAAAGTGGCTTTCAATTTTGGCTATTTTATCTTCATCGCTCAACTCAAAAGCATCTTTTCGGAGTGGTGAAGCCGCCAAATTGGCGTCATGAGGAGAAACCGAAGCAGGCGTTACCGGGATGTTCCCGGAGGTCTCAGATGGAGGTGGGGAAGCGGGTTGATTTGAGATTTCGGTGATGACCATGAACTTGTTTTTGTAGTTTTAATCACATGACTTCCCAACTTGGAAAGCAGATGATCAAACATACGTTGGTGTATTTTGTTTAACTTTTACAAACCTTTACCATAAAATTTTTAAACAAAACCATGAAATTTAACACCTGCGCGATCGGGTTTTTTGTCTTCCTCCTCGCATTGAGCGCCTGCAGACAGTCTGCTTCAGCCGATGCCTTTTCAGGGTGCGCTTACACGGAACCAGCGCCCATATTCAGTGAGAACATACCGGGTATTGAGCAACATAGCTTTCAATTGGAGGCACAGGAAAGTACGGAGCAAATTAAATTTGATGACGGACTTAACCTCAGTATCCGGCAATCAGGCTGCAACCACCGCAAGCAGGAGTTCGAGTTTCAAATCCCCGGCGCCTACACGGAAAAAAATGCCGGCTTTTGGGTACGCCAAACCGTCGAGCAATTAGAGGGACTGTCCGAACTCGGCCCGGAATTTGTCGTCTTCGAACATTGGTCGGCGGCAATTGCCCGCGCAGCAAAACAGATCAGGCTGTCGGAAAGTACCGAAATTGAGGAAGGGTTTTATGTTTCGGTTGATCGGGTGTTGTCCTCTGACCATGCCACTCTAATGCTTACATTCTCCGATCAACCCTAAAAAAAATGCCCGGGCCTGATGAATTTTGTACTACGCTGGTTTTCAGTTTTGCATCAGGGTGCGCAACGTTAAATTAAAACAATATTTATTTTATAAAGCATTTAAAACCAAAAACATAACTAAATGGATTATATTTTATCTGCACCTTTTTTTCGACGAAATTTTCATCTTTGCACTTGCCCGACATTGTCTTTCTGCGTATTTTTGCAAGACTAAAGAGGACAATCCACACCGCAATTCAAATCCTGCGCTTTTAAAAAGTAGCGGCCACTACTTTAAATAGGATATCCGTTCCGGATCACATGTATTCGGATACGTGTAACGGTTTTGTCATTAGGCGTATGACGACCTGCCTTTAGTAAAAGGTGGTATCGCACGTTGTAAGATATATTTAGTATCAGTAAGTTGGATAAGCTCCGCCGCGGTTCTTGTGGCGGAGTTTTTTTTTTTTGGAGCTTGCCAACCCGGTTACGCCTCTTTGCGTACTTAGCGACTCCCTTAGCACCTCCCGCTTGACCGGGACAAGTTTTGCGGTTAATTTTTTTACCGCAAGGGGCGCAAAGGCTTTTCGCAAAGTACGCAAGGCGATAATCATCAGTTCGTTTGATTTAGTACAGACAGCCTTCTTGCTCTAAAAACACCTGATCGTACATTTTTTAAAGGTTGGAAATCAGCTTTTTGAGGGTCTTTTTTGAAAAAAAATAAAATTTTCAAAAAGAAAAATTGCCAAAATTGGCAGGAAGGTCTTATATTTGCATCGCTTTAGTAAAAAGCAACCGGCAAAGGCCGGGAAACATCCGCAGAAGTAGCTCAGTTGGTAGAGCGCAACCTTGCCAAGGTTGAGGTCGCGAGTTCGAGCCTCGTCTTCTGCTCCAAAACAAAAGCCTTCTTTTCTGGAAGGCTTTTTTATTTTCTACAAGGCAGTTTGCTATCTTTGAATATTCATTTCAAATATTGCGCTAAGAGCCTGTTGATGAATTCCCCAACAAGCTCTAAACTGTCCCCTGCCCGGGTGGTGAAAAGGTAGACACGCAGGACTTAAAATCCTGTGGCCTGTAAGGGCCGTGCGGGTTCGAGCCCCGCTCCGGGCACTTTTGCTTCTCTTCTTCAAAATTTCCAGCTTA
>JBJXFD010000298.1:0-5417 GCA_046153985.1 Saprospiraceae bacterium | reverse complement strand
ACAACGACCATCATGGACCTCGGCAGGGGCGAATATACCAACGAAGGCGGCGGCAAAAAGAAATCGGAAGGCGGCAAAGCGCTGCTCCTGATTTTTTTGCTTCTGTTTGGCCTGATTTTTTTCCTGTCTATCTATAACCGTTACCGCAGGGGCCGCGGCGGCAATGAAGACGACGGCGGCTACCACCGAGGCGGTCGCTACGACGAGCGCAACAGCGGCGGCGGTGGTTGGTTCTTTTTCCCCATCGGCGGCTTTGGCGGCGGCGGTGGCGGCGGTGGCGGCGGTTCCAGCGATGGTTGGGGCAGCTCCAGCGGCGGTGATTTCGGCGGTTTTGGCGGCGGTGATTTTGGTGGAGGTGGCGCTGGCGGGGATTGGTAGGAAGTTTGCAAATTGGCAAATTGGCAAACACCCAAACTTGCCAACTTGCCCCTTGCCCCTTGCCCCTTGCCCCTTGCCCCTTGCCCCTTGCCAACTTGCCAACTTGCCACCAGATTAATGATTATGACAAAACAAGGAATTTTCATCCTACTCCTGGCCATCGGCATCGCCTGTACGCCCAAGCTGACGGCCCGTTTTGCCAGCAAGGCAGACCTTGAAGCCCTGCCGGAAGCTTATGACGCCCCGGCAGCCACCAGATTGAAAAACAATTGCAACGACTACGAAGCTTATATTCCTGACACCACCCACCTGGATCATACCCCGATCAAATTCGTGCGCGTCAATGTGCATTGGGTAAATAACCAGGACAGTTCGGCCAATTTCGTCGGGGAGGAAGCGGTCGAATTTACGAAATTGCTCATCCACGCTTCCAACTACAACCTGATCGGCAATAAAAAACTGTTGATGCCCCACGGCAACGATCTGCCGGTATTGCCCATCCAATACCGGCTCGTGCTGGCGCCCCGCCCCGGCGATCCGGATGACGATGGCATCTACTTCCATTTCGACGATGCGTTGTGCTACTACGTCCACAAAGGCAAAAATGCAAACCTGGGAAACAAACGGGTCGTTCAGAAATACGGCGTTCAGTTGGATACCGTACTGAATGTGTTCATCATGCCGCACCACCCCGACAGCGTCGCATCAAAAACGTATTCCTCCGGGATCGTTGGCGTAATGCTGGGCAACGCGGTCAAACTTGCCGGGCCTTTTGAAAACCTGCACCTGACCGCCTGGAGCAGCCGGGGCGCGCTGAATCACGAAGTTTGTCACGTTTACGGACTCGGGCACGCATGGATACAGGACGGTTGCGACGACACCCCGGTCCATTCGCAGGCCTGCTTTAATGTAACAGACCGACCGGGCTGCGATACGATGACCTCCAACAACATTATGGATTACAATTTTGCGCAACACGCCTGGTCGCCCTGCCAGATTGGAAAAATACACCAACGCATGTCGCAGGAAAACGCCCCGGCACGCAAATACCTCCAACCCAACTGGTGCGAGCTGCACGATGACCGCCATATCATCATCCGCGACACCGTGGTCTGGCGCGGCGCTAAAGACCTGGAAGGCCACCTCACCATTGCATCAGGCGGTCACCTCACGATTCAATGCCGGGTATCTTTGCCCAAAGCTGCCAAACTGACTTTAGAACCCGGTGCGGTGCTGGTGTTGGAAAACGACGCCCGCTTGCACAATGCCTGCGGCGATCAATGGCAGGGCATCGAAATTCAGTCGCGAGGCGATCAACTATTGGGTAAAATTATCCGGATCGGGAATCCTAAAATCGAAAATACGCCTTTAGATTTTTGACCCATTCGCAGTTTCAGTCTATTTAAAAGCATATTGTGTCTGCGTTTTAGGATTCGAGAGCAAGGCATGCGAAGGCCCAAAAAAGGGAAGCTTACTCGCGTAAGTGACCGTTTTTTGGGCCGAGCATAACGCAGCTATCGAATTCTAAAACCAGACACAAGTTAATCCTGCGTTAAGCCGGGCTGCAATTCCCTATATCTTCCGGCGAAGCATTACTTTTGCATCGTGCAAACGCTTAGAGGGTCGCCGAACAGCGTTCGGCGGTACAAGAAGTTTTACTTTTGCATTTCGCAAACCTGCATTCAATGCTAAAAAACCTGGTCAAAATTATTTTACTGCTCTTCCTGACGCCCCTTTGCTTAACTGCACAGAAGACCCCGCCTGTCGTCAAAAAAGAAAACAAACCGCCTTCCAAAATCACGGTGCTCTGGTCGGATCTGCTGCAATTGCAACAAGCCAAAGGCCAGAATACCCAGCGGCTGATCGGCGATGTGCAACTGAAGCAGGACAGCGTTTTTATGTACTGCGATTCTGCAACAATCGAACAGGAAATCCGCGTTTTTGCAAAAGGCAATGTGATCATCCAGCAGAACGATACGGTCAGCGTTTTTGCCGATTCGGCCTATTACGACGGGGCTTTGCGCATTGCGGAATTGTTTGGGGAAGTCATTTTGGTGAATGGATCTCAAAAGCTGTTCACCGACCGACTGACTTACAACTTAGCAACGAAAGTGGCGACCTACAACGCCGGGGCGGTGATGACCAACGGAAGCACCCAGCTCACCAGCAAAGGCGGGTCTTATTTTACGGAAACGAAAGAAATCTACTTCCGGGACAGCGTCACCGTCGTAGACCCCCGGTTCAGCCTGCGATCCGACACCTTGAAATTCAATACAGAAACCAAAATGGTGGTTTTCCTCGGCCCCACCCTCATCAGCAACGACAGCAGCCGCATCTATTGCGAAGCCGGTTTTTATGATACGGAAAGAAACGTCGCCGAATTTCGGGAGAATGCCCAATACCAGCGCAATGACCAAAAAGCCAGCGCCAGCCGCATTCTTTATGATGGAAAAAAGAAGGAGTACGTGCTCGATGGCGAGGCATTGTTTGAAGACGACCAGCGGAAGGCTTCCGCCGATAAAATCCGCTACAACGAATTGAGCGACCAGGTACTCCTGCAAGGCAAAGCGAACTTTCAGGATTCTTTGCAAAACATCTCCTCGGAGGAAATTTTTTACGACGCCAGAAACAAAATATACCGCACCAAAGGACGATCGCGCATCAGCGATCCGCCCAGCATCCTTGAAGCCGATGATGTGAATTACGACGATAAGAAAGGTTTCGGCACCGCTTCGGGCAATGTCGTTTGGCAGGATACTTCTGCTCAAACTACCATCGTGTGTGCTTTAGCCAATTACAATCGCGAAACTGGTTACCTCAAAGCCAGTGGCGGCAAAGGCAACCGGGCCCTGCTCATTTCCCGCATTGAAGACGATTCCCTGTACATGACTGCGGACACCCTGCTTTCGCTGCGCGCCGACAGCCTGAAAGGGGATAGTTCCCGTCTCCTGCTGGCTTACAAAGATGTGCGCATTTTCAAAAGCAACCTCCAGGCCATCTGCGATTCGCTGTCTTACAGCAGTGTGGATTCCATTTTCCGGTTGTTCCGTGCCCCGATCATTTGGTCGGATACGTCTCAGTTTGTGGCAGACACCATTCACATCCAGCTAAAAAATCAAAAACTCGACCGCATTTTTCTGCGCGACAACGCCTTCATCATCAACTCGCCCGACGAGCTGTTTTTTAACCAGATCAAAGGGCGCTTTGCCACCGCGACGTTCCGGGATGACGAACTGCGCCGCATGGACGTGCAGGGCAATGCCGAATCGGTGTATTATGCCCGCGACGAGTTGGGTGGTTATGTGGGTGTTAACAAAACGGTGTGCAGCGAAATGACGCTGTTGTTCGGGAACAACAAGGTAGACCAGATCAAGTTTTTCACCCAGCCGCAGGCAAAGGCCACCCCGATGAACCAGGCCAACCACGAGGAAATGAAAATACCCGGATTCCGGTGGGAAAAGGAGCTCAGGATCAATAGTGTAGACGCATTGTTCGAAGCGCGGGAGCGGCGAAAATTTATTGTCATTCCGATTGCCCCAGCCGCTGCTGTCCGGCCTGGCGCTGAGGGTAATTATCCTGCTTCGGAAACCCAGCCGAAACCGCCGAAGCCGCGCAAGCGGGAAGGAGGGTAGTTGTTTGAAGATGTTGTCGGTTGAGCGTTGTTCGTTGCTGTTCTGACGCCCAACAGACAACGGTACTCATCATCCCATCCCGAACTTAACAAAAACGAGGTGCAGCCATGGAAGAAGCCGCCCCCTGCAAGCAAGCAATCATCTCATAACGGGAGCGAGGTGCAGCGCACCAATTAATATTTGTAGAACCGTGGGAATCAGGGGTAGTAAAGCCTGTCCCGCAAAGCGGGGGTGCAGCGCACCGCAATCTTGGGTGTGTCGTGACAACCGTTGTTACGGTGCGTTGCACCCGCTTTGCGGGACAGACACTAATTAATCTTCCGGCCCCCCGCAGTGCGCGACTCCACCGAAAGCTTATTGAATTTCTTCAAATCCACCATCAGGGTGGCAAAAGCATCGTCTGCATCCACGTCAAATTTTCTGCCGTCATAAGTGACGGTACCGCCGCGTTTGCGCCATTCCGAAGCTAAGAGCACGTAGCGGTCAGAAGCTTTGGGGTTGGGGCCGAATACCAGGTAGCGTTCTTCACCGCCATCTTCAAAGCTGACCGCAAAGCGATTTTCTTTAGGTTTGAACATTAAGACGCCCGGCGTGCCCCGGCGAATTACAATTTCTTCCACCTCGCGGCCATTGACCACCCGCACTTTGCCGGAAATGATTTCTGTGGAGCCATTGCCCAGTTCGCGGCGCATGACGATGTCGCCGGAAACGTAAAACTGGATGCGTTTGAGCTCGTCGTCGCTCCAGCGGTAGTCGTCATACAGGCGCTGCGTAAACGGGCTGAGCGTAGGTGAGCAGGACGTAAACAGGCTGCCTGATAACACCAGAAAAAAGAAGAAGCGGTAAACTTTCATGTTTGTTTATTTTGAAACCGAAATTAGCGGTTCCAACCGTCAGATGAACCGATATTAAGAAAGTTTAACCCTGAGCTTAACGGTTTTTAACGCGAACATTTGGAAGAGGTGAAATAGTTGGCAGTTAACAGTTCTTCAGTTGGCAGTTTTGAGCATACTCCTGATGAAGCTGAGTAAAAGAAACAAGCGCATGACAGCCTCAATCTTCAAATTTTCAAAACTTGTCCCGCCCAAGCGGGGTTGACTAATTTTCAAATTAATCAAATCTCCTCCGCTTTCCTTTTCAAATAATAATAAGTTTCCAACTGCGAACGAATGGCTAAGTCGGAGTCGTCTTTGCGGTAAGCATTCGATTGGTCGAGGTCAATTACCCGGGATTTGACGTTATCGTTCAATTGTATGGCAATCAGGTCTTTCAGTTGCTTGCGCAAACGCTCGTCGTAAACCGGGAAAGCCGTTTCCACCCGGTAGGTGAGGTTGCGCACCATCCAGTCTGCCGACGACAGGTAAATTTTTTCGACGCCGCCATGGTGAAAAATAAACACCCTTGCGT
>JBJXFD010000294.1:0-2950 GCA_046153985.1 Saprospiraceae bacterium | reverse complement strand
TGGTGGCCAAAACCCGCAAGCAACTCGACGAACAGATTGTCGAAATCGGGGAACGCACGGTGATTGACCTCGACATCCACGGCCTCGATCCTTATTTGGTGAAAATGGTCGGACGGATGCGCTACCGTTCCTCTTACGGTCAGAACCTGCTGAAACACTCCATCGAAACGGCTAACCTCTGCGCCGTGATGTCTGCTGAACTGGGCCTGAATCCCAAACAGGTAAAACTCGCAAAACGCGCCGGACTCCTGCACGACATTGGTAAAGTAGCCGAAGAAGAAAGCGAATTGTCGCACGCCCTGCTTGGCATGGAGCTCTGCGAAAAATATAAGGAACACGCAGCCGTTGTCAATGCTGTTGGCGCCCACCACGATGAAGTTGAAATGAACAACATCATTTCGCCGATCATCCAGGCTTGTGACGCCATTTCCGGCGCACGCCCCGGCGCACGCCGCGAAATTCTGGAAAGCTACCTCAAGCGCATCGGCGAACTCGAAGAGTTGGCCATGTCTTACGATGGCGTTCAAAAGGCTTATGCCCTGCAGGCTGGCCGCGAATTGCGGGTGATTGTTGAGGCAGACAAGGTAAACGACCAGTATGCGGACGAACTTTCGTTTACAATCTCGCAAAAGATTCAAAACGAAATGCAGTATCCCGGCCAGATTAAAGTAACGGTTATTCGCGAAAAACGCGCAGTAGCATTTGCGCGATAAAAATCAGACAGCAACATGGATATCAATGTTCGAGACCTTCATGCAAGGTTGAGCAGCGGCGAAAAAATAGCCCTGCTTGATGTAAGGGAAACTTACGAAAACGAAGAGTTTAACATTGGCGGCAGCTTGATTCCGCTGGGCGAGGTGGCTGCAAATGCCAGTTCTATTGAAATGGACAAAGACCAAGAGCTGGTGGTTTACTGCCGCTCGGGAAAGCGCAGCGGCATGGCGCAACAATTGTTGCAGCAGGCTGGGTTTTCGAATGTGCGTAACCTGGAAGGCGGTATGCTGGCCTGGATGGAAGCGTTCGGGATGACGAAGCCTTAGCCTTATTCCGGCTTTTGTCAAATTTGTGTTAGAAGCTCAATCTTTTTTCTAAACTTCTTGTTCATTACATTTGAAGTTGTAAATTTGTAACCCTTGTATAAGGTTAAACAACTTGGTTATGAGCAAATATTTAACATTGTCAGAAGCCTCTGAACTCATTGGTAAAAGCAAAGAAACGCTTAGACGTTGGGATAGAGAGGGCAAGCTGTCTGCCGTTCGTGAACCAATGAGTAATTATCGGGTATATGAACGGAAACAAGTTGAAACGCTCTTTGCTGATTTTTTTAACCAGGATGTTGATGACACTGTGTCAAATTATGTTGAGCCTCATCACGAGTATTCGGTTTTAGAATTATTTGCCGGTGCGGGCGGCTTGGCTGTTGGAATGGAGAAAGCCGGCCTGAAATGCGTTGCGCTTAATGAGATTGACAAATGGGCTTGTCAAACTTTGCGGAAAAATCGGCCACATTGGACTGTATTGGAAGGTGATATAAAGTCATTTGATTTTTCGGAATATCACAATCAAGTGGATATCGTTACCGGTGGGTTTCCCTGCCAGGCGTTCAGTTATGCAGGAAAAAAACTGGGGCTTGACGATGCCAGAGGAACATTGTTTTATGAGTTCGCAAGAGTAGTAAAAGAAGTAAACCCTCCGATTTGTATTGGCGAAAATGTCAGAGGTCTGTTAAGTCACCAGAATGGAAAAACACTTCAGGGAATGATTTCCATTTTAGATGAAATTGGGTACAACGTTGCCCCTGTTCAGGTTCTGAAAGCCATTAATTACAGAGTCCCTCAAAAAAGAGAACGCTTGATTTTAGTTGGAATTAGAAAAGATATAGCGATTAAATATGAGTACCCCAAGCCATACAAAAAAATCTACACCTTAAAAGATGCACTAAAAAAGAGTTCATTATTTGAAACGAATGTTCCAGATTCGCCGGGTGCAAAATATCCTCAAAGTAAGAAAGTTGTTTTAGATTTAGTTCCACCTAAAGGTTATTGGCGTGATTTGCCCCTCAAAATTCAGAAAGAATTTATGGGTGGAAGTTTTCATTTAAGTGGAGGAAAAACGGGTATTGCAAGACGTATAGGATGGGATGAGCCTTGCTTAACGCTAACATGCAGTCCTGCACAGAAACAAACCGAAAGATGTCACCCCGAAGAAACGCGCCCTTTTACAGTCCGGGAATATGCGCGGATACAAACGTTTCCTGACGATTGGCAATTTGAAGGTTCAATGGCACAACAATACAAGCAAATTGGCAATGCTGTTCCTGTGAATTTAGGTCGTGAAGTCGGCTATTCTATCGTTAAATTTTTGAATGAGTATTACAGCTTGTCAAAGCCCAAATAATAGCTGTAATTCTCAAAAGTAATTTGATTCAGAATACTACGTTTTGTTTTTTCGGTTTCGGATGAAATTTCGTCTAAAGCCGAATTTTTTTTTCTGCTCTCGTTTTTTTCTGCTGAGTTCAAATAATCTTTCGTTGCAATTGGCAAAGCTTGGTATAGTTGAAAAAAAGCATTTTCTTGCCCTGAAAGTAAAGCATAAAACTGGTCGCCTGAAATTTTGTAAACTCTGCTGTGGCTGTATTCTTTACCATTGATGTTGCTGCGCCACAATTCATAGAAACTTCCTTTTGCTAAAATTTGAACCCAATAACATTTCGCTTTTTTGTAGTCGTCAGCATAACGCGCCAATTTTTGAAACAGCGCTTCTTCTGAATTGCTGTTCATCGTGTTGTGCTTGTTTTTGATGTCGGCAAAAAGTGTATTGTCTGTTGCTTTGATGTCAAACCCGCTCAATTTTCCAACTTCATAACCTTCAATGCCACCCAAAACCTGTTCGTGAAAAGTTCCGATAGCGTTGTTTGTGGATTTGTCTATCTGGCGTAGAATTTCAGATT
>JBJXFD010000285.1:0-4610 GCA_046153985.1 Saprospiraceae bacterium | reverse complement strand
CCTTTCGTTTCCTCCAGACCAATCGCACCTCCTTCAAGCTGATCGGCACCTTGGCTTGTGTGGCTCTTGCATCCACATAGGCTTTTAATTGTTTATATTTGCCGCACGCCTCGTGGCGCACCGGAGTAAACGCGGAGTTTCGCCGAGTCAGACATCTATACCCTTGCATGACTTCTACTCCCCTACTCCCAAGAATACACCAGGTTAATTTCCGCCGCAGCGCCAAACGTAGTAGCCAGTGCATGCCGCAAAGGAATATCCAACCCAAATCCGGCTTTAAAATGGCCAAAATTAAGGCGGCTTTGCTCTCCAAAAAATAACCCGGCTTCTACATGCAGTGCGAGGCCCAATTCGGGGCCCATTCCCACATTGAAGCCAGTGCCGGCCCACACCAATTCACTGATCTGGCACCGTGCATTGAGGTCAATGTTGATCGGCGCGCCGGGTACGTATTTAACCCAAATGGAAGGTTCAATAAAGGACGTTTCATTGCCAATCCAGGTGGCATCCCAATAACCGCCTACCACTGCGTACAGGTGCGGCGTTCTGCGAATGGACAGCAACGGATCTTCTCCAAACTCTGTTTGAAACCCGAACGTTTGCGGCGAAGAAAGGCCGGCGTAGTAGCGATTTTTATAGTGGTAAAAAATTCCTGCGCCAACATCGGGCCGGTAAACGACTTCATTGCCCAGCGGCTGGGTAAATGGATCGGGGAACCGGATATCGCTGAGACGCGCCCGGTATTGCACAACCCCTGCCTGAAACCCGACGGTAATGGAATGATCCACCCGGCGGCTCAACCGAATGCGGTAAGCGTAGCGCGCAAACAGGCCGGTCTGCCCAATTTTCCCGGTTCGATCGTTGAGCAGATGTGCGCCCCAAACGCTGTTGTAATCGTCCTGCACCCATTCCCAATTAATAGCTTGGGTGCTGGGGGATTCGGGCACGTTCCACCACTGCTCGCGCCAGGAAGCGCTCAGTGTCATGGTCCGGTCATTCAGTAAGTAGTTGTTGGAAATGGCTGCCGGGTTTAAGATGCTCCACTGGTCGCGGTAGAGGGTGGTTAGCGGGGTTTGTTGGGCTTGGATGGTTAGGGGGAATAAGAGAAAGAGGGGGATGAGGATTTGAAGATTTGAAGATTTGAGGATTTGAAGATTTGAATCTCCTGAACAAGCTGGAGGGCAAGGAACAAGTTTGCGAAACGTAAACATGGAGGTTACGTTTTGCCAACTTGCCAACTTGCCAACTTGCAGACTTGCCGATTTGAAAAAGCTCAAATTCATGGGATTAAAATTTTTGTTCAAATAGATGAATCACCCCGGTTTGGGTATCGCCGACTTGTTCCTCGCCTTCAAAGGCCCGTAGCTGGTAGTAGTAAGCGCCTTGCGGCAAAGGTTTTTCACTGCCCATCATGGTTCCATCCCAGAGGGGAGCTTCTTTATAATTCCGGGATTGGTACACGAGATCCCCCCAGCGGTTCACCACGATAATTTCAACCCTGGTGAAGCCACCAACGCCTTTAATTTCCATAAATCCATTTCGACCCGAATCGTTGATAATCAAGCCTTCCGATACTGTAGGCTGATTAAATACTTCAATCCTCACTGTTGCAGTGT
Organism: Saprospiraceae bacterium; assembly: GCA_046153985.1. Classification (GTDB taxonomy): domain Bacteria; phylum Bacteroidota; class Bacteroidia; order Chitinophagales; family Saprospiraceae; genus JABWAJ01. The sequence goes on along the minus strand of JBJXFD010000285.1, from coordinate 2,994 downwards.
CGCAGGGCAACTGGCAATTGGATTCAGGCGGACAAACCACGTATTGAAAAGTGACGACCCCTCTGAAGCCTTCATCCACGCGATAACGAAAACGATTCGTAGCTTCCAAAAACTCCAGAACGCCTTCCTCTGGTTCATTCAGGAGGTACATAAAGGTATCTTGTAAGCCCGCTAAGTTGTCGTTGAGCAAGACTTCCATTACCAGGATTTGATTCGCAAACTGAAGCTGATAATTGTCGTCGCCAAGTATAGGCGCACGTTCCGAAAACAAGGTCACGGTATCGGCGGCAACAATTGGGCAACCATCAATAGAAACCTCCCAAACAAAGCGATTGGCGCCTACCTGCAAATTGGAAACTGTGGCTACAGTTTCAGTCACCTCCTCTAATTTAGCTAAACCCAGCGAACGCCATTCTCCTGTTCCAGTAAGAAGCGGCAAGGCGTTCAGGGTTGCCGTTGAGGCTGCGCAAATCAGCGTATCCACCCCTGCAAAAACGGCTCCATCCGGTAACCCAAGTACCGTCATCGGCGCAGCGCCCAAAGGAACCGAACGACAGCCCAAGGAGTCGCGCAGGACAAAATATTCACCGGAAAACGCGGTTGAGTTCGCAATCAGGTTGACAAAAAGCTCGGTTGTTATGACGGAATCTCCATTTGGCAATAGCCATACATAATTCACTGCCGGCGAGGGGAAAAGGTCTTCCGCAATGAGTGTAAAAACTTCGCCCTGGCAAACTTCTTCCGGCACGCTCGCCGAATATGCCGGTAACGCCCTGCAATCTCCACCGCCGGTCCCTCCAGCCACAACGGTTGCGCTTCCTGTGACCGGGCAAACGCTTACTCCGCCTACGGTGGCCGTCACCGTGACGGTATAAACCCCGGGAGCGAGGTTGCTGATGCCCGGCGTAGTTGCCCCATTGCTCCACAGGTAATTGTAAGGCATGGTTCCGCCGCTGACATTGGCCGTTGCCATGCCGTCATTAGCCCCTATCGTGGTTTCATTGGTAGTCAAAACCTGAACGACCAACGCTGCCGGCTGGGTGATGGTAGTCGATGCATTTGCCATGCAGCCAGCCATGTCTACAACGGTCACGCTGTAGTTGCCTGCTGGTAACCCCGTTGGGTTCTGTTGTCCGTTCAGGGCGGGATTGCTCCAGGTGAACATCAGGTTACCGGCCCCGTTGCTGAGATTTACGGTCAATGAACCGTCGCTGTCGCCAAAACAACTGACCTGGCTGACGGTGATGTTGTCTATGCTTAAATTGCAATTCGCAGCATTGATGGTGAAGCCGCAGTTTTGGGTGCAACCATTTTCGTCCGTCACCGTAACCGCATAGGTCCCCGCAGGTAATCCCGAAATCAGGGTAAACCCCGGAAGCACATTATTGAGAACACCGCTGGATGGGCCGGTATAGTTAATGGTGTAATTCGCTGTGCCGCCGCTGATTCCGATACGGCCCTGACCGTCGCTGCTGCCGGGTTGGGAAACCGGCATGCCCTCTGAGCAATCGAGCAACAGCGAAGCAGGTTCATTGATGGTGACGCTTGCGATGTCAGTACACCCGCCTGCATTTTCGATGGTGACACTGTAATTCCCTGCGGCAACACTAGTGAGCATTGAATCAGTGACGCCATTGCTCCAGGTAAAATCCCAGGGTTCGCCGCCGCCGGAAACCGTGGCCGTGGCGCCCCCCGTCGTTTCGCCATTGCAGTCTACGGGCACGACATTGGTGATGCTGACGGAAAATCCGGCACAGGAGAAGGAAGCGACCACCCCCGAACCGGTCAGTGTACATCCGTTTTCATCTGTTGTGGTAACGCTGTACGTACCAGGCTCCAGACCTGTGATGGTTGATGTCGTTTCGTCGTTGCTCCATTCAAATACTATGGTACCGGTTCCGCCGGAAGCTGTCGCAGTTGCCGTCCCATCATTTGCGCCAAGCGCCGTTTCATCTGTCGCGGTGACTTGCAGCGTCAGTGGACTGGGCTGGGAAATGGCGCCGGAGGAAACTTCCTGACATCCGGCTGCATCTGAGACCGTAACCGTGTATGTGCCTGGCGCCAGATTCGTGATGGTTGAAGTCATAGCGCCGGTATTCCATAAATAATTAAACGGCCCCCCGGCCCCAACCGGAATTGCCGTTGCACTGCCATCCGCCTGCCCATTGCAGCTAACGTTTATTACGTTGACTGTTAAGGTAAATCCGGCGCAGGTGACTTCGTCTACGAGAACCGAACCCGTTCTGGCGCAGCCATTTTGATCAGTAACCGTTACGCTGTATATTCCTGGTGGAAGGCCGGTGATGGTTTCCGTATCGCCACCATTGCTCCACAAATATTCATACGCTCCTGTTCCACCACTAACGTTGGCGGTTGCCGTGCCGTCGTTGGCGTCAATCATCGTTTCACCGGTTGACATAAGATCCAGAAACAAGGCAGCTGGGGAGAATAAAACAATATTCTGTGTAAACGGACAATTGTTACCATCGGTCACGGTGACCGCATAGGCGCCCGCCACAAGTCCATTGATGGTTGGGGTTATGGCGCCAGTATTCCAGCTATAGTCATAAGGAGCAGTCCCACCTACGGGAATTGCCGTTGCAGTTCCCGTAGATTCGCCGTTGCAAAGCGGATCAATTCCATCAATTACTACGGAAAAAGTTCCGCAATCGAATGGTGCAACCGTACCCGAATCTTCTATCGTACACCCATTGGCATCAGTCACGGTTACGGTATAAATTCCTGGCGGGAGGTTGGTGATGGAAGCCATTGTGCCGCCGTTGCTCCAATTGTAAAGCAAAGTTCCGGTTCCGCCGCTGGCTGTGGCAGTTGCCGTACCATCATTGACGGCGAACATCGTTTGGTCGGTTGTGGAAAGCGACAGCATCAGCGCAGGTGGGGAAATCAGCACTACACTTTGTTCGGCGGGGCAATTATTTGCATCCGTCACCGTAACGGCGTAAATCCCTACGGGAAGCCCGCTGATGGTTGGGG
>JBJXFD010000276.1:0-11970 GCA_046153985.1 Saprospiraceae bacterium | reverse complement strand
ATTACGTTAGCCAGGGGATTGCAAAAAGAGGCAGCGAGCAGTCCACTGAAATCAGGGACAGAGCCTTGACAAGCCCCTGGTTGCAAATAGAAACGGCACTGGCCCGGTCATTCGATTTGCCCCTGATCATTTTGAAGGAAGAATCGCTGGAAAATGAAGGATTAATCCACAATGACAAGCAGGAGTGGGGAATTGTCAGAATCAATAGCACCAACAGCCGGGAAATTGAAGAATACCCAATTAAAAATTTCATTCTTAGCTGGATCAATCAGGTGAAGAAATACGCACGAGAGAATAAGTAAGGTCTGAAGTAAAAATTTGGAAAACCCGCCGATCCGCTGTATTTTTAACCGCTGTATCTTTCTTAAAACCTAACCAGGATGTCCAAAAATCTCACCGCTTTAGCCGGCAGGAAAGGCAAAGGGCTGACCAACAATCTTTTCGAGCGGATCGCCAACCTGGCGGATGAATCCGGCGTTGGCGACAAAGAGGCCCTGCGCAGCCTTGCGGATGAGTTCCTGATCGGCACAGCCAATGTCTACGGCGCCGCTACCTTCTACGATTTTACCCGCCCGGAAAACCAGGGCAAACAAGTATACGTCTGCAACGGCAGCGCCTGCATGCTCGCCGGCACCCAGGAATCCCTCCGGGAAACGCTGCACCAGCATTTCCCGCCGGAAGCCATCGGCGAAATGTGCTGTCTGGGTCGTTGCCACGAAAACAACGCGTTCCATTTCAATGGCCAGAATTATTCAGCCAAACAACCCGAAGACATTGCAGCCATCGTGCAGGGAACACAACACGACGGCCTGGACGACTACCACATCGCCGCTTTGGGAACGCCCATTCTGACGGCGCCTTTTCCCGACCTGAGTGAATGCAAAAAGGTACTCGCTAACATGTTGCAAGCACCGCCGGAAACGTTGCTGGCAACGCTTAAAACCGCCGCCGTACGGGGCAGGGGCGGGGCCGGATTCCCGATTGCATTCAAATTGGACGCTTGCCGCAAAGCGCCCGGCGAACCCCGGTTCATCGTCTGCAACGCCGACGAAGGCGACCCCGGCGCGTTTTCCGACCGCTACCTGATGGAACACCAGCCCTACGCGGTGCTGCTCGGTATGCTCATCGCCGGATACGCTGCCGGCGCCGAACGCGGTGTCATCTACATCCGTGCCGAATACCCGGAATCCATAGTTGCCACCCAGGACGCCATCAACGCGCTGACCGAAGCCGGCCTGAACGGCGACCACCTGCTGGGCAGCGATTTTAATTTCCAATTCAAACTCATCAAAGCCCAGGGCGCGTACATTTGCGGCGAAGAAACCGCGCTGTTGCAATCCATCGAAGGCAAACGCCCGGAGGTGCGCGTGCGCCCGCCCTACCCTGCACAGGAAGGGTTGTTTGGCAAACCAACCGTGGTGAACAACGTCGAAACCTTAGCCAACCTGTATTATATCTTAGTCAATGGCGGCGAAGCGTTCGCAGCCATCGGCACCTCCCGCTCCAGCGGCACCAAACTGCTGTCGCTCGACGGTTCGTTCAATCGCCCGGGTTTGTACGAAGTGGACATGGGCACACCCCTCGCGCAGGTGGTGGAAACCCTCGGCGGCGGTTTCCGTATACCGGTGAAGGCGCTGCACATCGGCGGACCATTGGGTGGCTTGGTGCCGATGCACAAAATCCCGGACCTGACCGTTGATTTTGAATCGTTTGCTCAAAACGGATTTTTGCTCGGCCACGCTTCCATCATCGGCATCCCCGAGACGTATCCGATGGTCAAATATTTGGAACACTTGTTTGCGTTTACCGCCCACGAAAGCTGCGGGAAGTGTTTTCCCTGCCGCATCGGTTCAGTGCGCGGCCAGGAAATGCTCCACAAAGCCCAACACGAGGATTATAAAGTGAACGCCGACTTGTTCAACGACCTCGTGGAAACGTTGGCTAAAGGTTCGCTTTGCGCCTTAGGCGGCGGCATTCCGCTGCCGGTTCGCAATGCGTTGCAATATTTTAAGGAAGAATTGGAGCCGTACTTTGAAACGGTAGACGGTAGACGGGGGACGGGGGACGGCCCGGCTAACGTCCACCGCTTCCAATAGAAATTGCTTATTTGATAGGCGGATGACGGTAGATGGTGGACGATAGACGGTAGACGGCGCGGCTAGCATCCACCGTTTCAAGGTAAAAGGTTGAGGACAGCGGTGAAGGGTAAACAGCCCGTCCACCATCTACCGTCCACCATCTACCGTTAATATTTTAATTGATAGGCGGCTGACGACAGCCGGTGAAGGCTAAACAGCCCGTCCACCGTCCACCGTCCACCGCACAACCGTAACATCCATGACTGCTACAATCGCAAAACCGGAAGTCCTGACCGCCACAAAAATGGCCTACATCAACGGCAAAGCGTACGAAATGCGCGCCGGCGAAACCATTTTGGCTTTTCTGAAGCGCCATTTGGGGGAAAACTACGTGCCGACCCTTTGTGATGCGCCCAACCTGGAGCCTTTTGGCGCTTGCCGGGTTTGCAGCGTGGACATTGCCCGGCAAGGGAACGGCGGTCTGAAAACCGTGGCTTCCTGCCACACGCCCATTGAAGAAGGGCTGATGATTTATCCGGATTCGGAAAGCGTGCTGAAATTGCGGCGCAACATCATCGAACTGGTGCTCACCGACCACCCGCTCGACTGCCTGACCTGCGAAGTGAACGGCAATTGCCAGTTGCAGGACGTGGCCGCCCAGGTGGGCATCCGCAAAGTGCGGTACCCGGAAGGGAAAAACCACCTCGACCGCAAAAAAGACCTCAGCCACCCGTACATGACCTCCGACCTGTCGAAGTGCATCATGTGCTACCGCTGCGTGCGCGCCTGCGACGAAGTGCAGGGACAATTGGTGCTCAGCGTGGCCGGTCGCGGCTTCGACAGCACGATCATCAAAGGCATGAACGAGTCGTTTTTTGGCTCCGATTGCGTGTCGTGCGGCGCCTGCGCGCAGGCTTGCCCCACTTCCGCCATTTCAGATGTGTACCAGTCCAAAGCCGTGACCGCCCAGGAGGAAGTGCGCACCGTTTGCACGTACTGCGGTGTGGGCTGCAACCTCGCCGTGAAAGTTTCGAGCGACAAAGTCATGAGCATCCAGGCGCCTTTCGACGCGGAGGTCAATTCCGGCCACACCTGCCTTAAAGGGCGGTATGCTTTTGCGTTTTACAAACACCCGGATCGCCTCCGGCACCCGCTCATCAAGCGAAACGGGCAGTTTGAGCAGGCTACCTGGGAAGAAGCCTACGACTATATTTATGAAAAACTGAACGGCATCAAACAGGAAAACGGCCCGGATTTCATCGCCGGCATTTCTTCGGCGCGTTGCACCAACGAAGAAAACTACCTCATGCAGAAGTTCATCCGCGCGGTGATCGGCACCAACAACATTGACGGTTGCGCCCGGGTTTGCCACTCGCCCACGGCCCTCGGCATGCAGCGCACCTTCGGAACCGGCGCGGCCACCAACTCCATCGCCGATGTGAAACTCACCGATTGTATGCTGATCATCGGCGCCAACCCGACCGAAGCGCACCCGGTCACCGGCGCGAAGCTGAAGCAACAGGCCATGAAGGGCAAAACCCTGATTGTGCTGGATCCGCGCAAGACGGAAATTGCCAAATACGCCGACCACTACCTGCAACTACGGCCCGGCACCAACGTGGCGGTGCTGAACATGATGCTGTACTACATCATGCAGGAAGGCTTAGAGGATGCGGATTTTATTGCCAGTCGCACGGAAGGGTACGAAGATTTCAGGAAAAACATCTTAGAACTCAATATTGACGAACTCGAAGCCGTATCCGGCGTCCCGCGCGAGCAGGTGCGCCAGGCGGCCATCGCTTACGCAAAAGCGCCGTTGGCCATGTCGTTCCACGGCCTCGGCGTCACGGAACACTACCAGGGCACCTACGCGGTGATGCTGATCGCCGATTTGGCCATGATCACGGGCAACATCGGCAAACCCGGGTGCGGCGTGAACCCCCTGCGCGGTCAAAATAACGTACAAGGCATGGCCGACATGGGCGTACAGCCCTACCAGGCGGCGGGTTATTTCGACGTCACCAACCCGGACATCGCACAAAAATTCACCGATTTTTACGGCAGGCAAGTTTCCGACAAGGTGGGCTTCACCATCCCCGAAATGTACGACTCCGCGCTGGAGGGCAAGCTCAAAGCGCTGTGGATCGTTGGGGAAGACGTGGTGCAATCCGACCCGAACTCCCAAAAAGTGATCCGGGCCTTAGAGGCGCTGGACTTTTTTGTAGTGCAGGAATTGTTCATGACGGAAACCGCCAAATTGGCCGACGTCATCCTGCCGGGCGCGTCTTTCCTCGAAAAAGAGGGCACCTTCACCAACGGCGAGCGCCGCATCCAGCGCGTCAACCGCGTGGTGGAACCCATCGGCGACTGCAAACCCGACGGCCAGATCCTCGTGGAAATGATGAACCGCTTCGGCTACCCGCAGGCGCCTTACACGGCCAAAGGTTTGCTGGAAGAAATTTCGGACATCGTGCCCTTCTTCGCCGGCGTGCGCTGGGACGAACTCGGCACCCAGGGCAAACAATGGCCCGTGGCGCCCGACGGCAAGGACACCCAAATCCTGCACATAGACACCTTCAAACGCGGCAAAGGGAAGTTTGTCTTCCGCGACTTCGTGGAAACGCCCGAACTCGACCACATCGCCGAATACCCCTACATCATCACGACCAACCGCGTCCTCGAACACTACAACAGCGGCACCATGACCCGCCGCACCGGCAACGTGCTCATCGTCACCGAAGACCTCCTGCTCATCAACCCCGTAGATGCCCGCGACAACGGCATCGAAGAAGGCGATATGGTGCGCCTGATCTCCCCGCGCGGCGAAGTGCCCAGCAAAGCCCACATCACGGACGAGGTGAAGCCGGGTATTTTGAGCACGACGTTCCACTTTCCGGAATTGCTGGTGAATAATATAACTTCGGATGTGCATGATAGTATTGCGCAGTGTCCGGAGTATAAGGTGGTGGCGGTGAGGTTGGAGAAGGTGTGAGGGGAACGCAAACTTTCCTCCAAAAGAGATTGTTCATATTTCAAACACAGTTCAATCATGGCTATACTTTCGCTTCAGGCTAATATGACCACTGAGCAAATATATGCGTTGCTGGCTCAACTTTCTTCCTCTGAAAAACTTGAGATTTCCAAGGCGCTTAGAGCAGAAATTAGTGCTGAGCGTTGGCAAACACTTGCTCAATCTCTGCCGGACGTACCGCAAATTGGCATGGAAGAGATTGTGCAAGAAATAAAATTAGTACGCCGGACACATCGTGAACAAAAGCAGTAAACGCGATGCGAATACTTATAGACACGAATCTTTGGATCAGTGCATTAATCAGCCCTTCCATCCGGGAAAGAATCTACTACATTATCGCTGACAAAGATATAGATATTATAGGTAGCGCTGATTTGATACAAGAACTGAGGGAAGTGATTCTACGTCCTAAATTCCGAAAATACCTTACTGTTGAACAAGCAAAAGCGTTTATTGACATCCTTACTGAGAGACTGGATTTGATCACATCAACTACTGTCGTAAATGTTTGCCGTGACCCAAATGATGATTATCTGCTTGGCATTTGCCTGGATGGTCATATTGACTACTTTATCACGGGGGATACCGACTTACTGATACTTAATCCATTTCATAAAACAAAGATTTTAACGCTTACTGATTTTGAACAAGTTTGATAGATAGCTCAATAAACGTTCATAGCCATGTCCTTAGATGCACTGAAAATAGAAGTCCTGAAGCTCCGTAAACTCCAGCGGCTGGAGTTGATGACTTTTCTTTTGGAACGCATTGCCGAAGAAGAAAAGCAACAGGAAGCGCTCTTTGAACTGACGGAAACTCAGCAGACGGAGGTGATGCGCAGGAGGGAAGAATTGAAGAGTGGGAAAGTGGTTGGGATTGACCATCTGGATGTGGAGGATAAAATCCGGAAGAAACATGGTTTCTAAAATTATTTTTCATCCGGAAATTTGAACCTCAAAACATGCAAGTCTTGTTCATTCAAGACAGTACTACAAATGGAATTGGAGCAAATCAAGATATATCGCATAACGCATATTGAAAATAAACTGACTGATGCCAGCGCTTTACTACTTTATGTGCTTTATGATTTAGTGAAGAATGGCGAGTTTGTTTCAGAGTTTTCAAGCGAAAAGGTTTGCTACTTTCTGCAACGGTTCGGGGCAGAAAAATACTTCAGGCTTGAATTTGAACCTAATTTTTATGGCCCCTATTCTGGTAAAGTACGATTTGTATTAAATGTCCTAAATGGAAGCTACATCATGGGCTACAGTGATATGAATAAAAAACCTTTTGAACCACTAACACTGATAGCAGATGGTTATGAAACAGTAAAGGATCATGTTGAAAGCAACCCAGAACTTTTGCCCATTGCAAAAAAGACAATAGATTTTCTAAACGGATTTTATTCGGATTTCGCACTCGAATTATTGTCTTCTATTGATTATTTGACATACAAATACAATACATTTAACAAGCAAACGATTTCTCAAAAATTGGAAGAGTGGAATGATAGAAAACGGAGCCTGTATTCAAATCCAAAGTATATTGATATTTCTATTAAGCATATTCATGAGACAACGTTTGTGTAGGTGGGGTAGAAGAAGGGGCAATATTCAGAGCGAGCAGGGGTTCGATAAAATGTGAAGCGGAGAAGACCTTCGCACGCTGGCCTGGAGACCGGCAGACGGGCCAAAATGGATTAAAAATCCTGGGAACATTGTAATTTTGACGAGGAGGAAGAAGGTTTGGTGCAAGCGGGGAAGCGACTCATAGCATGCGACGGATTACATATTCGTGCGTGTAAGGCTGACATATTATTAAAACGGTAAGCGTTGAATCGAGAAGACTTTATGTACACTATACTAACTTTAACAATTTTGAAATAACTTCTATAAATTTGAGTAAATGAAAGATATAACACCAGTAAAATTATTCTACTTATACTCTGAAAAAGATACAAAATATCTTGAGCAACTAGTAAGTCATTTCAGCCCTCTTAGGAAAAAAAATATAATTGAGGATTGGTACGAAAGTGAAATGGCGGCAGGAGAAGAATTCCAAACAGTGATTTTTGAAAAATTAAATAATGCTCATATTGTTTTATTTCTTGTAAGCGCTGACTTTATAAGCTCAAAATATTGTCAAGATGGGGAAGTATTATTTTCGTTAGAAAAAGAAAAAGAAGGAAAGTGTAAAATTATACTAATAATTTTAAGAGCATGCCTTTGGGAAGAGACAAATTTTTCTCATTTCCAAGCCTTGCCAAACGATAAAAAACCAATTGCAAGCCTTAGTGAAATCAAAATAGATGAAATTTTTGAAGAAATAGTCAAGGATTTAAAAGAAATTATTTATAATATCTATCAAGAAATAAATACATCTGTAGTCGCCAACATCTATGATGATACTATAATAATTACACTAATAATAAAACAAATAGAGCCAATTGAATTAACCATAGAAACAATTTCCGGCATTACAATTCACGAAATAATAAATAACTTAACTAGTGAAAATGATTTAAATGAACTTAATGGATACATAGCATTAAATCAAGAGAAAAAAAAATTAGATTTAAAATCCACTTTAAGAGAGAACAATATAAAAGATAAAGATGTAATTGTCCTCGAGAAACCATCACGTGCTTTTATGCCTGAATGAATTTAAATTAGTCACCTCTCTTTAATAATAAAATAGATCTTTAATACTTCAAGCTCGGCCACAAGGTATTGAGGTAAATGTTGAAAAATCCTAAACTCTACATACATGAACAAAACTCTTAGTGAATTTGATCGAGAAACATAGAGCCAACAACGAGCAAGGAGCTTGACCTTGTTTTTTTAAAATACCTTTACGACCATTGGATGTAGAAAAAATCCATAAAAAGTTAAGTAAAAAGATAGAAGGGAAGCTATAATTTTTGTACATTTCCAGCACATCAAACTTCTTTATATACATTGTATTTTTTAGAATACATAAAAAGCATACTTCCAAAGGATAGCGCACTAAGGAACTCCCAGCTATCTAACGCTGAGGCTATTCGCGGCCAAAAGTTGAGTATTAATCTTGTGAAGACACTTTATAGAGACATGATCAATAGCAGTGATCATTTATCGCTGCCTACTTGCGAATGCATTACCAGAGAACTAACAGGTATAGCAGTAACTACACCTATAGATATTAAATATCTAAATACAACCTATGAAGTATTATGTGGGATTTTTCGTTTTCTGAAAGAAGATAAAGATAATTTACCTAAAGATAGATATCAAATTTTATTCAATCATATTAATACTGAAATCAATAAGTGCTTTGATGATGATCCAAAGCCACCTAATCTTAGGTCAACTAATCCAATCTCTATCAAAACTCCGCGAGAGTATAAAAAATTTAGGATAATTGATAGAAAAAAAATAGATAAGATTGTAGATTTTCTACATGATAGAAGAGATATAATCAGCAACTTGATAATATTGCTACTGCTAATACTATTATTAACTTCATATTTACATTTGTATCTGAAGTTAATAACTCTCGGATTATCATTTGTTGTTTTTACTTATTTCTCTATCAATAAGAAATTAAGCAAGAACCGTGTTTTTCCTGATACTTTGTATTCTAATAATCGAATACAAGATAATAGAGAAATAAGACTGTACTTAGTTGAAGAAAGAATTAAGGAAAAAGGCATTACGAATGAATTTGGATTATCTCCAAAGGTATTTACAAATGAGTTTGACTCCTTATGCATAAATTTCTATTGCAACAACTCAAGAAAGCAATTTAAGATACTTAATTTAAATAAGTATGGGTTGTTAGTTGAATTCAAGTTGTTTAGAAAATTCTTGCTAAAATATTTATTATTAGAAAATATTAATAACGGAGATGTCCTTATTTTAAATTTAAAAGATGAATTTAAAGAATGGAATCATTCTTCAGACTCTTCTTTAATTCCATTAAGTATCAATGATATAATTGAAAAATTAAGCTCCTGACATTTTACTAAAGTTTGTCATGCATGGTGGTGGATGATATGACAACAATAGATACATGAGGATATAGATACATTATCCCACTACTTGCCTTGTTTTAGAGAGAACCCAATCTAGCACAAGGATAACATTAGGTCGGACATGCACGATAGTATTACGCAATGTTCACTGTACAAGGTGGTGTTAGTGAGGCATGAGAAGGTGTGATTTATGCCCCCGGGCTCCGGAGGGAAGTTGTTATCGCAGCAGCTGAGAAGGTGTGAGAGAATTTAACCTTAATTTTGGTCAATACGTTCAATAGCCATGTCCTTAGATGCATTGAAAATAGAAGTCCTGAAGCTCCGGAAACTCCAACGGCTGGAGTTGATGACTTTTCTTTTGGAACGCATTGCCGAAGAAGAAAAGCAACAGGAAGCACTCTTCGAACTGACGGAAACTCAGCAGCAGGAGGTGATGCGGAGGAGGGAAGAATTGAAGAGTGGGAAAGTGGTTGGGATTGGGTATCGGGAGGTGGAGGATAGGATATGGGCGCGGTTGGCAGCACTTGGGGGATGATAAATCTGTGGGAGCAGGGCACGATAAAAGTGAAGCGGTGATGACCTTCGCACGCCGGTCTGGTGACCGGAAAACAGGCCGCAACGGATTAAAAATCCTGGCGAGCCGCGCGATTTTGACGAAGGGAGGAAAGACTTGGCGCGAGGGGGGAGTTGTGCTATTTTGATGAGGGGGGAAGACTTTGAGCAAGCGAGGCAAGATACGGGATTTTTGGAGATAATTTTGGGGAATGCGACAGCGTTTGCAATGCAAAAGGGGTTTTCTTTGTCTAAAAAAGCGCTGGACAGCTTGTTGTTATGGGAAAAAGGGTGATTTTGTTTGGGGGTGTATTGTCGGTAAGTAATACGGAGCAATAGGGCAATGGAGGTTTGATATTCGCTTTTTAGAACAATCTTTGCTCCTTTAAATTTGATTGTATATTTGCATAGTGGAAAAATTTTAACAATTATTACTATGACTAATTGCTTTAATATAGGTGAAAAACACTTGGCATGGAGCATAGCGCTAATTATTTTTATAGCACTATCATTTAAATCAAATTTGTTGTATTGTCAGTCTGAATGTGACCCCAAATCGATAGTTGGAGCATGGCGGTCTGTCCCTTCAGGTTTTGATGCACTTCTTGGTAGTGATCGAATTTGGTGTTTTTTTAATAACGGGACAGTGGAGTTCTATAATCTTAATCCCCTAACTAGAAAGCATGAATTAGCTGGGAATGCAAAATATCGCTTAGATAATATGTTTCAACCTAAAAAAATAATTATTGACCATGGAAATGTTAGTGGTCAAGCTTTTCAAGGCAATATTACATCTGAATTCACCTTTGTTATATTAGCAGAGGATTATTTTATTTGGATTCCATTATTAGGAATAGGTGAAATTAGATACAATCGAGTTAACGGGGTCACTGATCCATATTTAGTTGGAGGAACATTTAGAGGGATTTCTTCTAGGGAGGAATTGTTGGCTGAAATACTTAAGTATGGGCCAAACACATCTGAAAAAACATTTCAGTACTTACAAAATAATTCGCTTACCGATCTTTCTGATGCACTTGGATTAAAATTAGGGGCTGCTGAAAAAATAACTGTCAGTTTTGAGATATGACTATATTTGGGGATATGGAAAGATACGACAAAGATACAGAAGATTTAATGATCGTTTTTTTCGATAATTTAAGCGAGAAAGACAAGCGTCATTATGCGGCAGTAGAAGCCAAGAAATTAGGTCATGGGGGTCAATTGTATATAGCTCAGTTGTTTGACATCTCACCCCGGACGATAGAACGGGGATTAGAGGAATTAGAAAAAAAAAGCACGTAGAACTGGGGCGGGTTCGCAGAGCTGGGGGAGGTAGGCGGCGCAAAGAACAAGAAGTACCACATTTACAGGGTCGCCTGGATGAAGTGATAACCAATCATACAGCAGGTTGCCCAGTTTTAGGGGTTCGTTGGACCTATCTTCGGTCAAGCGAAATCGTAAAGCGTCTGTTAGAACTTGGATTGCAGGTGAGTATTCATGTAGTCAACAGGTTGCTGGATCATGCTGGAATAGGGCATCGCAAGATGGCAAAAGTTGAAACGATGAAGCATGAAATAGAGGGTCGTGATGAGCAGTTCAGGATTATCCAAGCGTACAAATCAATGTTTTTAGACAACGGGTACCCAGTATTTAGTATAGATGTGAAGAAGAAAGAAATGTTGGGCAGGTTTTATAGACCAGGACAAGTGCTTAGTAATAAGGAATTTACATGTTATGATCACGATTTTTCCAGTTATGCGCAGGGCAAAGTGGTACCTTATGGAGTTTATGACATCGCGCGTAATGAAGGGTATATGCTACTTGGACAATCTCCAGATACGGCTGAATTTAATGTGGCTTGTTTGCGGCAGTACTGGAAAAATCATGGTGCAAATATTTATCCATCAGATAGCCCCATTTTACTGCTCTCAGACGGCGGCGGTTCCAATGCAAGTTCTAACCGATTGTTCAAACAAGAACTTCAGGATTGGGCAGACGAAATTGGGCGCGTTATAAGGGTGGCTCATTATCCGCCCTACTGCTCAAAGTATAATCCTATTGAGCATCGGCTTTTTCCTTTCATCACCAAGGCTTGGGAGGGGGTAATGTTAGACAACGTTGAAACGATGATTCATCTTATTGAAACCAGAACACGGAACCTCAAATGCGGAATTAAAATAATTGCGGAATCAATAAACTTGGTTTTTAAAAAAGGAATCAAGGTTTTGGATAATTATTTGGACGCTTGTAATATTATCCATGATTCCGTTAATGAAAAGTGGAATTATCAGATC
>JBJXFD010000269.1:0-14446 GCA_046153985.1 Saprospiraceae bacterium | reverse complement strand
TCGCAATTGGAGCAATCTGAAAAGGAAAAATTAGAGAGCCAGCTTCAATTCCTCAAGTCGCAGCTCAACCCGCATTTTCTCTTCAACAACCTCAACAACCTTTACTCCTACGTGCAGGAAAAATCGCCGAAAGCGCCCGAAATTGTGTTGCAGCTTTCCGCAATCATGCGCTATATCCTGTATGAAAGCAGGGAAAATTTTGTGCCCTTAGAAAAAGACCTGCGTTATTTGGAGGATTTCATCCGCCTGCAGGAATTGCAAATGGAAAGCCGCGGCGAAGTCATTTTTTCGGTGGATGGCCCAACGCATTCTAAAGTCATCGCGCCACTCATCCTCATCGCATTTGTGGAAAACTGCTTTAAACACAGCCTTTCCAGCCAGTCAGAAGACATTTTTATCCGCGTTTCCGCCAGAATTGAAGCCGACCGCCTCCATTTCCAATGCGCCAACACTTTTTCAGAAACGGTCAACAGCGCCGAAAAACACCTGCTCAAAGGCATTGGCCTGGAAAATGTGCAAAAGCGGCTGGCGTTGTTGTATCCGGATAAACACATGCTGAGAACGTTTGTTGAAGACGGGGTTTATCATGTGGATCTGGAACTGGATCTGGGAAGGGGTATTTAGTGTCTGTCTTTATAGTCCGATAACTGCGTTATGTGAAATATGAGACAATCGAATTTTGTGGTTGAGGTGCAGCGCACCCCGAATCTCTGTAGAATCACGGGAATAGGGGTAGCGAGGTGCAGCGCACCGCAATATCGATCACATACGGCAATCCCATTGTTACGGTGCGCTGCACCTGATTTCATCTACTTTGATGTGAGTTACAAAGATTCAGGTGCGCTGCACCTATCAAATGTGGAAAACCATTCCGATCATGAAACCATCCAACAACCGCCGCTGTAGTTGCATCATCATCGAAGACCAGCTTCCTGCGCAGCGCATTCTGCAACGGTACATCGGCGACATTGGCGAGCTGGAACTGCTGGGTTCTTTTACCGACCCGTTGGCCGCCCTGGAATTTCTGCGCAATCAACCCGTGGAACTGATTTTTTTAGACATCCACCTCCCCAAAATTTCGGGGATGGACTTCCTGAAAATCCTGCCCTACAAACCCAAAGTCATCCTCACCACCGCTTTTTCGGAATACGCCCTGGAAGGTTATGAATACGACATTACGGACTACCTGCTCAAGCCCATTCCTTTCGAGCGCTTTGTGAAGGCGGTTTCAAAAGTGATTTACCACCCGGATCCGGTCGCGGCAGAGCCCCCGGCTGCAGAAAAACCCGCCGCTTCTCCCGGATACGCATTTGTAAAATCAGACCATGTCATCATCAAAATTGAATTCGACAGCATCCGGTACATCCGCTCAGAAGACGATTTTACCCGGATTTTCACCACGGGCAAAAACCATTTTCTTTCTTACACGCTAAAGTTCTGGCTGGATTTGTTGCCTGCCGACAATTTTTGCAGAATCCATAAATCTTATATTGTGAATCTGCGGCACATCGAAAAGATTGCCGGCAATGAAGTGTACATCGGTGGCGAAAGGCTCCCGATTGGGCGGGGGTTTCGGGATGATTTTATGGCCAGGCTTGATTTGAGTTAAGTTTGCCCTTTGCCATTTTGCCCCTTGCATTTTGCCCCTTAATAATAACCCACCAACGCCTCCAACAACCGCTCATTTTCCTGCGGCGTGCCCACCGTGATGCGCAGGCAGCCTTCGCAACCCGGCACGGAAGAGCGGTTGCGCACGATGATGCCCTGTTCTGCCAGGTATCGGTAGAGGCCATTGGCGTCACGCACCTTCACCAGGAGGAAGTTGGCGTCGGAGGGGTAAATGCGCTCCACGTATTCCAAGCCTGAAAAATACTGCGTCAGCAAAGTGCGCTGCCACAAGATGTTGCGCACCCATTCCTCCTGCTTGGGTTGATCGGCAAGCGCTTCCAAAGCAGCGCGTTGAGTCAGTTCGTTGACGTTGTAGGGCGGTTTCACTTTGTTGAAAAGAGCGATGATTTCTTCCGAAGCAAAGGCCATGCCTAAGCGGATTCCGGCCAATCCCCAGGCTTTGGAAAACGTTTGCAGCACGACCAAATTCGGGAATTCCTCCAGCCAGCCAATGCATCCGGGTTGGGATGAAAAGTCAATATAAGCTTCGTCCACCACCACAATACCGGGAAATTCTGCGATGAGCCGGCGCAGGCGCTCCGGTTCGATGTCATTCGCAGTGGGGTTATTGGGGCTGCACAAAAACAGCAGTTTGCTGTGTGCATCAGACTGCGCGAGGATGGCCTCCACATCGGGTTGGAAGGTTTTCAGCAAAGGAACGCTGCGCACCGCCACATTGGCAATATCTGCCGAAACCTGATACATGCCATACGTAGGCGGTACAATCACGATGTGATCCCGGCCCGGTTCGCAAAAAATGCGCACCAGCAGGTCAATGGCTTCGTCGCTGCCATTGCCGAGGAAGATGCGTTCCGCACTTACCCCGCGCCAGGCGGCAATCTGCGCTTTAAGTTTCCACTGCAACGGGTCGGGATAGCGGTTCAGTCCGGTGTCGTAGGGATTTTCGTTGGCGTCAATAAAGACCTTTGCCGCGCCTTTGAATTCGCTTCTCGCCGAGGAGTAGGGCGTGAGCCGCAGGATGTTTTCCCGTACTAAGTGTTCGATCATGTTTTCTTTGCTTAAAATAACGTGAACTCGGGCATTTTTTAAGGAACGGCGGGCTGAAGCCCGCGAAACGAAGAGCGGCGTGCTTTGTTTCGCGGGCTTTAGTCCGCCTTGTTTTTAGAAAATTCTTAAGAACAAATACCAGCAACTAAATGGAGGATGGCTGAAAAAAGTTGTACAACAGCGTTACCATTTTCTTATTGCAGCATTTGAAATTGTTAAATTGAGGTTACCGCAAATTGTTGGTTTGATATATTACAAGGCTTTGATCTATCTTTCGCCTTTCGGCAATAAGCGGCGAATATGGGTATACTTCTACCTTTTTCGGCAGTCTGTCGAAGGGCTAAGCACCAGATGATGTGATTTGTTTAATATTGCCGGACTTAGAGCATGTTCAAAATTCCATTAATCGGCTGCAAGCGGGAAATTTTGTTTTATACTTCGTTAGATTTTTTCGCCATAGCTGCTGGCTATGTCTGCAAAATCTGCCTCGTCTAAAACAAAATTTCCTAGCTTTCGCTCGATCATGGAAATTTGAATCTGCTCTTATTCTCCGACGTTTTTACGAATGCAGGAAAACCAACACATACCCGACGATTTGTTGCGTCGCTTCAAACAAGGCGACTCAACAGCGCTCAAAGTGCTCTTCCAACAGCACTATGGAATGGTTTGCCGTACCATCACCCGTTTTATTTCTGATCATGTCCTGGTGGAAGACCTTTCGCAGGAAGTTTTTGTCCGTTTTTGGGAAAAGCGGGCGCAAATTGAAATTACCACCTCCGTCCCAGCCTACCTGCGTCGCATGGCCATCAATGAAGCCTTAGCCTGGCTGCGCAAAAACCAGCGTTTCGATCAGGAGGAACTAACGCCCCAGACCCCCGCCGCCGGCTTCAGCGCCGATGGCGAGGCGATGTTCCTGCACAACGAACTGAACCTGAGTATCCATCAGGCTATTGACGGCTTGCCACCGAAATGCCGGGCTGTGTTCCAGCTCAGCCGGTTTGAGGAATTGACGTACCCCGAAATTGCCCGCCAAATGGGCATCTCCGTCAAAACTGTTGAAAATCAAATGGGCAAGGCCCTGAAAATTTTGCGCGAGCGTTTGAAGGGGTATTTGCAGGTTTGAGCCAAAAGCATCCCGTCAGCTTCCCAGGACGTTACAACGGCCTGTCCCATCAGGACGCAATGCCGGTAGTCTTCAATTGATCAGGCCAAGGGGCATGCCCGTCGAAAAACTTTAGAACGCACCAATAAATCCTTGTCTTTTGGAGTCATTGCAACCTGATTTCAAACCACCTGACACATGACAAAAGTCCAGAATTTCTTCCTGTTTTGCTCGGGGGTCGAGCATTCCATTCTTGAAAAATGCCCTTCTGACCGCCATAAATACACGGGTATTGGCGCTACCGTGTTTTTTACCGGCGTGCTTGCGTTCTTTTCTTCGGGCTATGCGCTCTATACGGTATTCGATTCGTACTTCGCTGCGCTAGCCTTTGGGCTGGTTTGGGGATTGATGATTTTTAACCTCGACCGCTACATTGTGATGAGTATGAAAAGCAATGGCAGCTGGTGGCGCGACTGGCTGGTGGCCATGCCGCGGCTTGCATTGGCGGTTTTACTGGCGTTGGTTATTTCCAAGCCATTGGAAATGAAGATTTTTGAAAAAGAAATCCAGGCGGAATTGGTGATCATGGAACAAGAGGTGTTCAAGGCTCAGGAAGACGGCCTGAAAGCCCGATATGAAGCCCAGATTGCCGGCGAACGCACCCAAATAGAAACCCTTAAATCAGAGATTGCCCAAAAAGTGGCAGCCCGCGACACCCTCGTTAAACGGGCGGTAGAAGAAGCCGACGGCACCGGCGGATCGGGTCAAAAAAACCTGGGACCCATTTACAAAGCCAAAAAAGCGGAGGCCGACAAGGCGCAAACCGAGTTGGATCAGCTCATCGCCTTGAACCAGCCGATGATTCTTGAAAAAGAAAAAGCGGTGAAGGACCTGGAAACGACCATCCAAACGGAAATTGCCAGCCTGAAACGCGAAGGATACGGCGGCCTTGCTTCCCGCATGGAGGCGCTTTCGCGGCTGGGCGCCAACAGCATGGCGATTCTTTACGCCAGCCTATTCATCACGCTGCTGTTCATTGCCATCGAGACGGCGCCAATCATGGTGAAACTCATTTCCTACCGCAGCCCTTACGACTACCTGCTCCACGAACACGAGCACGTGTTTGCCATGGCCACCCTGGAATCAACTACCCTGCGCGCCAACGCGGTCAACGGCAAATTGAAATACGACACCGACACGGGGCGCCATTTGATTGCCGCGCGCATCGCTGCAGAGAAGGCGCTTATTGACCATAAGTTGAAAGAGAAACTGGAAGAGCTGAAGACGAAGCCTTATAACTGGACGCTTGGGAAAATGTAAAATGAAACAGCGCAGCAGGCGTCACTCCAAGAGTGTAATGTTGTCACTTAGCGACGTGAACGACCCGCAAGGGTCAAATGTGAATAGCCCCCGATGCAATCGGGGGAAAAGTGGAAGTGGTAAGGTAACGGGCAACCCCGAATGGGGTTGAATATTGACAATAGAGTGTGGCGTGTTAAAATTCAACCCCATTCGGGGTTGCCCGTTAGAATTCGTTTATGTGACCAACCCCCGATTGCATCGGGGGCTATTCACCTTCAACCACTTCGTGGTTATCGTTCGCTAAGTTGACGAGATTACACTCCGATTGACGCCCGCTCTGTCATCGCCTTTACCAATCTTTCGTTTTATAAAAAATCTCAATTTCCTGTTCTGAGGACAACAAGGTGATCTTATCATCCTCAACTTTCAGGATTTTGTATATTATACAATCCTCCCAGCACATTAACAGGTAATCGCTGCCTGCAAAGTGAATTACGTCGTAAGAAAAACCGGAGTGCGAGGCAATTCGAATGGTTTCTTCCCCAACATCAACTGGTTTATAAAAGTAGTTGCCAAATCCCCAATAACGGCCATTGTTCTGGTATTTTTTAAAAGAGAAAACAAGGGTATCTGACTCCATGGATTCATAGCCATAGCTGTTTTTTTTGGGAGGAGGAACCCGCTTCCAGTAAGCACCATCAAAAAAACAGGACTTGTGGCGTATATTGTCGTGGTCTTTGGTCAAAATGATGGGTGTTCCTTCTGGGTAGTTATAGTCATGAAACTCAATGGTATCCCGGCTTAATTTCTTCACAATCCAGTCTATATCAAAACTACTATTTGAAGTATAAGATATTAGTTTAATGCTTTCGGACATTCGCTTAAAGGGGCCGACGAGGCCGTAAATTTCAATCTGGTCGCTAGTATCCCTTTTTATCAGTAAATTACCACCGATGCTTGGCTCAAGCTCAACTCCAGCAAAAGGGCTCCTGCCGTACACGTCGAATCCCGAAAAATAATACAAATCCTTGCTGTTCAATTCCCTGAATTGCCCGTCCAGCAGAAATCCCATTTGCAAAAGCAGGTCGGATTGCGCGCTTAGTAGCCAGACAAAAGAACAACTCAAGCCTGTTAAAATCATTTTTTTCATCATTACTGATCCTAATTTTAGCGTTAAGCGAACAACTCTTTAACTATATTATTGACCGGGCCAGCCTCCCAATCATCAAGGCATTTTGATAACGACATTGGCCGCATTCCGTTACACAGCATCCAAGTGCAGAAAAAATCCAAACACTTTCTTACTTTTGCACCCGTTCAACAACCCAACCGCTTACATGAATTCTAGCAAACGTATACATTTACTGGCAGGATGGCTCGTTTTTGCCGTTGCCGCGACTGTTTATTACCTCACTGCTGAACGCACCGGAAGCCTCTGGGACTGTGGTGAGTTCATCCTCGGAGCCTATAAGCTGCAAGTCGTTCACCCGCCGGGCGCGCCTTTGTTTTTGCTGGTTGGCCGGCTTTTTACCTGGGTTGCTACCCTGGTGTCGGACAATCCGGAAGACATCGCTTTTTCGGTCAACCTCATGTCGGGCATTTGTACGGCATTCACCGCAGCGTTTGTAGCCTGGGTGACGATGACCTTAGGCAAAATGACCCTGGTAGGCCGCGATGAGGAATTGGATCTGGGGCAAACCGTAGCGACTGCCGGAGCAGGCATCATTGCAGGTCTGGCAACTGCTTTCTGCTCTTCCATCTGGTTTTCAGCTGTGGAAGGCGAAGTTTACGCCATGTCTACTTTTTTCACGGCGCTCACCCTGTGGACCATGATCAAATGGTATAGCCTGCCCGATACGCCACAAGCAGATCGCTGGTTGGTGCTTACGGTTTATGCCGCCGGCTTGTCTATGGGCGTCCACTTGCTGAGTTTGCTTACGTTTCCAGCGCTCGCAATT
This sequence comes from Saprospiraceae bacterium, assembly GCA_046153985.1. Taxonomy (GTDB): domain Bacteria; phylum Bacteroidota; class Bacteroidia; order Chitinophagales; family Saprospiraceae; genus JABWAJ01. Next base: position 7,408 of record JBJXFD010000269.1, on the reverse strand, counting down.
TTTTATTATTACAAAAAATACACCAAACATACCTTTTGGGGAATGGCTGCCGCTGCCGGTATCGGCGTCGTCATCATTTCCGTGGTACAAAAACTCATCATCGTCGGTATACCGATCCTTTGGAGCAAAATGGAATTGCTCATGGTGAATGTTTTCGGGCTCCCGTTCCATTCCGGTTTGGTTCCAACCCTGCTGATTGTAGGCGGTTTGATTTACTTCGGCCTGTTCATGGCGCATAAAAGACAAAATGCGCTGTTGCAAAATGTGATGGTGGCGTTGACCATGCTCGTCATTTCCTTTTCCACGATCGGTGTCGTCCTGATTCGTGCCAATGCGGAACCGCCGGTGAACATGAACGCGCCAAACGACGCCATGCGCCTGATTCCGTACCTGAACCGCGAACAATACGGCGAGCGGGCACTGCTGTACGGCCCCCACTTCGATGCAAGGCCGAAAGACACCGAAATTACCGACCGCTATGGCCGGGTGGGCGACCGCTACGAGATCACGGATTACAAAATTGACCTGATCTACGACGATAAAGACAAGATCCTGTTCCCGCGCATGAGCGACAATACGCAAGGGCGCCCGGACCTGTACCGCCGCTGGATGGACCTGCCGCCCAACAGCCGCCGCAAGCCGGATATGGGAGACAACATCAAATTTATGTTCCAGTACCAATTGGGCTGGATGTACTGGCGCTATTTTATGTGGAACTTCTCGGGTCGCCAAAACGGGGAACAGGGCTTCGAACCCTGGGATAAATCGAGCGGACACTGGATCAGCGGCATCAAAGCACTGGACGCAGCGCGGCTGGGTAATCAGGACAAATTAACCGACACCATGAAAAACAACAAGGCACGCAATGTCTATTTCATGCTGCCTTTCCTCTTTGGCTTGCTGGGGTTGTTTTTCCACTTCCAGCGAAGGCCAAACGAGGCGCTGGGGCTACTGGCTTTGTTTGTCATCACGGGTATCGGGATTGTAATTTATTCCAACCAGCCACCGAACGAGCCCCGGGAACGAGACTACGTTTTGGTCGGCTCCTTCTTTACCTATTGTATCTGGATCGGGTTTGCCGTGATCGCCCTGTATCAATGGATGAAAGACCTGAAAGTGCCGCCTGGCGGCGTAGTTACGGCGATGCTTTCCACGGCCATCGTTTTTACGGCGCCTTATCTGATGCTGACGCAAAACTACGACGATCATACCCGCAGCGAGCACAAAGGCGCCCGCGATTATGCGACCAACTTTTTGGAGTCGTGCGCACCCAACGCCATCATTTTTACTTACGGCGATAACGATACTTACCCCTTGTGGTACGCCCAGGAGGTTGAAAAAATACGCACCGATGTGCGCGTGGTGAACCTCAGTTTGATTGCAGTGGATTGGTACATTGACCTGTTGCGCCGGAAAGTCAACGAATCGGCGCCGATCAAGATGACCATCCCAATAGAAGCCTACCGGGGCAAACAGCGCAACCAGGTATTCTACTACGGAGATGGCAACCAGGAAATGTCTTTGCAGCAGATTTTGGCTTTCATCGGTTCAGACGCCAGCAAAGTGAAGTTGCAGGGCCGCGATTATGAAACTTTCCCAACCAAAAATGCCTATTTGCCGGTAAACCGGGAAGCAGCGCTGAAAAGCGGCGCTATCACTGCTGCGGATACAGCTATTGTAGATCGCATTCCGCTGAACCTCAACAAAGATCAGTTGCTGAAAGACGACCTGGCGGTACTTGACATCATTGGTTCCAACTTGTGGGAACGCCCGATTTATTTTGCGGTAACCTGCCGTCCGGAGAAGTTATTCGGGTTGGATGATTACATGCAGTTGGAAGGATTGGGCATCCGCATTGTACCGGTTAAAACTGCCAGCGACCCCACTTACGGCATGATTGGCAAAGGCCGCGTGAACACGGAAGCGATGTACAAAAATGTGATGGAGAAATTCAGCTGGGGCAATTTCGACAAAAAGGATTTGTTCGTGGATCGCAGTTATGCGCCCAGTGTGCAGAGTATTCAGTTGGCCATGCGCCGCGCCGCATTTTCGCTGTTGCGCGAAAACAAAAAAACAGAAGCGCTGGCGATCATTGACAAGTATTTCACGTCGTTCCCGCACATGAATTTCCCGTACGACTACCGCACGATGTACATGTTGTCGGTCTACTTCCAGGCCGATGCTTACGACAAAGCGAAGCCGCACCTCCAAATTCTGGCTAAGCAGACGCAGCAAAGTATGGCCTATTACGCTTCAGTCCCGGGTGCAATCCTGGACTCCAGCTACCGAAACGAGTTTGACGCTACGTACCAGACCATGCAAAATATCATGGCCGAAGCGAAGCGTGCAAAGGACGAGCCTTTCGTGCAGGAACTGGAAACACTGTTTAGCCCTTATTTGGCTGAAACGCCACCTGCGCCGGAAAGGGATCCGTTGCTGGATTGATGAAATCAAGGTTAAAGGTTAAAGTAGAAAGGATAAAGGGGATACGTAATATGATCGAAGAAGCGTAATCTTTCCTTTAACCTTTGCCCCCCGCAGGGCGGGACAGGCTTTTCTACTTTATCCTTGAAAATATGTAATATGATCCAAACCATCGCACTTGGTTGTGACCACGCCGGTTTTATCCACAAAGACTTGATCGCGGCTCATTTGAAAGCGCGCGGAATTCACGTCTTGAATTTTGGAGCAGATAGCGCTGAGGCGGTAGATTATGCAGATTTTGCGCATCCGGTAGCGAATGCAGTGGAGCAGGGTGAAGCCCAAATGGGAATTTTGCTCTGCGGCAGTGGCAATGGAGTGGCCATGACGGCCAACAAACACAAAGGCATTCGGGCCGCGCTTTGCTGGATGGAAGAAATTGCCCGCCTGGCGCGGCAACACAACGACGCGAACGTGCTGGCCATTCCGGCGCGCTTTGTTAGCGGAGCAACGGCATTGGCAATGGTCGATATTTTTCTGGATACCCCTTTTGAAGGCGGGCGACACGAGCGGAGGGTTAGGAAGATTTGAAAATTTGTTACTGGTTATTTGTTACTGGTTATTGGTCTGTTCTCACATCCTTTTCCTGTTATTTGTTATCGGAAGGAGCAGGATGTAGATCATTAAACATCCTCCCAGTTACCAATAACCGATAACTATTAACCAATAACCAGTAACCATGCTACGAACACTATGCTTAGGCTTGCTGTTGCTCAGCGCAGCAACAAGCTGGTCGCAACGCCTGGAAGCCAGCAAAACCGATGCCGAATGGCAAGCTTTAGCTGAAAAGCTGGCGCATCGCTTCATCATCACCGACGGGCATGTAGATTTGCCTTACCGCCTGCGGGTGCAAAATTTCCGGTTGACCAAAGAATTGATTGGCATACCCATCGAAACGAAGGAAGGGGATTTCGACTACGTGCGCGCCAAAAAAGGTGGGTTGGATGCACCGTTTATGTCCATTTACATCCCCTCTTCTTACCAGGTAACCGGCGGCGCCAAAGTCTTTGCTGATTCGCTCATTGACATGGTCCGGAGCATTGCCACGGCGCATCCCGATAAATTCGCCATCGCTGTTTCGCCCAAAGAGGTCAAACGCAATTTCAAAAAAGGCATCATATCGCTGCCAATGGGTATGGAAAATGGCGCTCCCATCGAAGAAGATTTAGCCAACGTGGCCTATTTTCATAAACGCGGAATCCGCTACATTACCCTGACGCACGCTACGGACAACAAAATCTGCGATTCCTCCTACGACACGACCCGCACCTGGAACGGCCTTAGCCCTTTCGGACGGGATGTGGTGCGCGAAATGAACAACACCGGCATCATGGTGGACATCTCGCACGTGTCGGACAGCACGTTCTACCAGGTGATGGGCCTGAGCAAAGCCCCCTGTATCGCCTCGCACTCATCGTGCCGGAAGTTTACGCCGGGTTTCGAACGCAACATGAACGACGATATGATCCGCGCGCTGGGGCGCAATGGCGGGGTCATTATGATCAATTTCGGTTCCTCTTTTTTGGATTCCAAAATTCAGGAACGCGATGCGGAGTTGCGCAACGAGCTTTCGGATATTTTGGATAAAAAAGGCCTGAAATACGACGACCCGGCAGCGAAGGAGGTCGTCGAAGCGTTTCAAAAAGCGCACCCGACCCTTTATTCCGACGTACAGATGGTGGCCAACCACATTGATCACGTCGTCGCCCTTGCAGGCATTGACCACGTTGGATTGGGGTCTGACTTCGACGGGGTCGGCGACAGTTTGCCGACAGGCTTAAAAGATGTTTCTCAATACCCGAACCTGATCTGCGAATTGCTCAAACGCGGTTATTCGGAAGAAGATATCGCCAAAATTTGCTACCAAAACCTGTTCCGTGTTTGGGAAAAAGTGGAGAAAGTAGCGAAGTGAGAATAAGTAATGAGTTGACAGTCTTTTAGTTGGCAGTTGGCAGGTTTACAGTTGGCAGAAGGGGGGGGTGGATGGAAATGGATAATACCAACCAACTGAAAACTGCCAACTTTAGAACAAAAGCTAATCGGATAGTAACCAATATGTTCAACCTGAAAGCACAACTGCCAACTGAAAAACTGAAAACTGCCAACTGTATCAATAAAGCATTTTGAATGAAAAAAAATATCCTTTTATCCTCAATTATCTTTTTCAGCACCAGCCTGTGCAGCGCCTGGTCGCAAGCCCCGGCAGCCTCTGGTGACACCACCATTTACAAAGTCGCCGAAGAAATGCCCCGGTTTCCCGGTTGTGAAAAATTGGACACGACCATCCAGGTTAAAGCGCAATGTGCGCAGCAAAGCCTGCTTAGATTCTTGTACCAAAACATCCAGTATCCCTATTTTGCCAGAGAAAAAGGCGTAGAAGGTACGGTGGTTGTGAGCTTTGTTGTTGAAAAAGACGGGTCTATTACCCAGCCAAAAATTGTGAAAGACATTGGCGAAGGTTGTGGCGTGGAAGCGCTGCGGGTGGTGAACATGATGAGTGAATACCAGATCCGCTGGTCTCCCGGCAAAAATAAAAACCAGGCGGTTCGCGTAGCGTATACTTTGCCGGTGCGCTTCAAATTAGAAGAAGCGCCGCCGTTTGTCATTAGTGCAGGCGATAGCGTCTGGACGGTTTTTGACACGCCGCTTTCATACGCTGGCGGTGATTCCACGCTGCAAACTTACCTCAATAAGCAACTCAGCTACCCGAAGGGTTACGCCGATAGTTGCCACATTGGCAACATTGACCTGCAACTGCTGGTACGGCCCAATGGCGACCTTCGCATCCTCGATATGACGGATTACAACGATCTGGGGTTTAATTTTTGGGTGGAATCCATTCAAAGTGTTGTTTCTACAATGGGCAATTGGACGCCGGCAACCCATAATGGCCGGAAAGTGCCTGCCGCTTACGACATCAACCTCTCTTTCGTCCCGAAAGCGCCCGCCTGCAAACAGGTCGTAGACAAGTACACCCGCGCCATCCGCCTTTCCGATGAAGGGACGGCTCTGGTTCAGGAAGGTAAAAATGAAGAAGCATTGGCCAAAATGAGCGAAGCCATTGCCCTGTTCCCGAACAATGGCGCGCTTTTGTTGCTGCGCGGCCAGACTTACCTGGATATGAACCGAATGCCGGAAGCTTGCGCTGACCTGAGTAAAGGCAAAAAAATTGCTTTGGTGAATTGGTATGATAGCTTGTTGCCATTAATCTGTAAGGATAAGTAGGAAAAGGCAAAGGGCAAGAGGCAAGTTGGCAAAGGGCAAATTCGCAAACTTTGCCAACTTGCTCTTTGCCTCTTGCCAATTTGCACCTTGCCCTTTGTCAAAAATATCGCCACGCGGACATTTAAGCTAAGTATTTCCCTCCGAAACAATCCGGCGGAGCCTTTCTTGCGTATATAGATCAAACACAATCAAAGTCATGCAAAAAATATTTCGTTCCATTCCCCTGTTCGTTGCCGGTATTTTTTTACTGTTGGCAGCCAACGCTTGTATAGGTCAAACCTACGATGTTGCTTCTAACTCGAAGCCCGTGACCCACGAAACCTGGGATGCGTTGTTGAAAAAACACGTCTCCGCAAAGGGCGGGGTTGATTACCAGGGATTTATCCTCGACAGTGTAAAGCTGAACAGCTACCTGAAACTCCTGAGCGACAACCACCCGAACGCCAAAAACTGGAGCCGCAACGAACAGTTGGCATACTGGATCAATGTCTACAATGCCTATACCGTTAAGTTGGTCACCAGGCACTACCCGGTAAAAAGCATCAAGGACATCAAAAAAGGCATTCCTTTTGTGAATACGGTGTGGGACATCAAATTCATCAAAATTGAAGGCGCTACTTACGATTTGAACAACATTGAGCACAGCATCATTCGCCCCAAATTCCAGGATCCGCGCATCCACTTTGCAGTGAATTGTGCATCCGGTTCCTGCCCCAGCCTGCTGAATGAAGCGTTCACAGCCAAACGCCTCGATGAGCAATTGGACAAAGTTGCCCGCAGTTTTTTGGCGGATAAATCCAAAAACAAAATTGCTTCGGCTTCAAAAGCTGAATTGTCAAAAATCTTCTCCTGGTACAAAGGCGATTTTACAGGAAAAGGGAAGACGCTGGTGGATTTTATCAATAAATACGCACCGCTCAAGTTAGACGCCAAAGCCGAGATTTCTTACCTTGACTACGACTGGAACCTGAACGAGGAAAAGAAAAAGTAGTTATTTTTTACCACATAGTTTTTTTACCACATAGTTCACAATAGTTTTTTTCACATAGATCACATAGGCGGCCTCCACGGGCTATGTGATCTATGTGAATACCTATATGTGCGCTATGTGGTAAAAAAATAAGCTCCAAGTTGGCTCAGCGCAGCAGCAACACGCTGCCTGTTCTTTCGATCACCGTTCCTGATGCCTGTTTCAGCCGGATAAAATAAACGTAAGCACCTTGTGGCATGGGGCGTCCATTTTTTTCGCCATTCCATCCAATCGAAATGTCATTGGAGGCGAACACTTGGCCGCCCCAGCGATCATAGATGACCATCTTGTATTCCATCGTTGTTCCAAATTGCAAAATCGGTTCGAAAATCCGATTGATGCCTTCCGGCGCAAAAACATTGGGTATGTAGAGTTTGGGGAGTTGTTCCACACAGGCCGTATTGGAGCGGGAGCGCACCATTTTGGTGGTTCCGTCAGGCAACCGCAGCTCAGCTAAAGCAACCACATAATAACAATAAACGCCAGGTTCCGGCCCTGAAAAATCAGCGGCATCACTGTAGGTATGGACACCACCGGGGAGCATGGCTAAAAAGGTCTCTCCCGTTGGCGATAAGCGATAGACTTCGTAAGACAACACCGTTGCGGAATCGTTGGCATACCTTGCCCAAAACAAATTATTCAGGCCGTCCTCTGCGCCAATACCCCTGAGCC
>JBJXFD010000259.1:0-8889 GCA_046153985.1 Saprospiraceae bacterium | reverse complement strand
CCTCGCTCCTTTTTCAGGGCAAAACAGAAGCCGCCTTACGCGAATATGAAAAATGGAAAGACCTGCCGTACCGTGAAAATTATCTGCCGTTTTATCGGGACGCTTTTTTGAGTGACTTCGCGGCGTTTGAAAATGCCGGCATCATCCCCGAGGCCCGAAAAGCGGATGTGGAGGCGGTGCGGAAGCTGCCGGGGGTGAGGAAGTAGGGCTGCAGGCTCCTTCAACACTTCCTATCTCTAGCTCAATGTGAGTTGTCTTCTTGACGAGACCCGTCCGCATCAAGTGCGCTTTACCCGAGTGCTTCCACTCCCAAACACTCAAAAGAGCAAGTGCTCGGCCAAAGCGCACTTGATGCGGACAGATCCCGTCAGGACGACAACCCTATATAGATCGATCACTCGAATTGGCAACCCAAAATCATCACCTCACCCAAACCAACCCTTCCGCCGCCTGCCAACCCTTCCCCTTCAAATTCACTGTATAATTCCCCGCCGACACTTGCCCCCCTTGCGCATCTCGCCCGTCCCAAACCCACTCATTTTGGCCGCTTGAGGCATTTATTTTTTGAAAAAAGACTACTCGACCTTGCAAATCCACCACTTGGAGCACAATGGTTTCTGCTTCCACTTGGTCCCAAATCACCGTCACGGAATCCGAGGAGGGGTTCGGTTGCAACGCTAATGTCCTGCTGGCCGGGCCGCTAAAAGGCGGCTGGCCAACACTCGACATCCCTTGGCCTTCCACAAAAGTCAAACAATGATTGGCGGCCAAATTTCCAAACAACTGCTCCAAACCCGATGGCCAGTCAATGCCAATTATGACCGAATCTGCATCCGCGAGGCCGAAATGAGCACTGAGTTGGTTTTGACCGCAGTAGCCGGATTGGGCACTGATTTCTCTAATTTGTGTCACCGACTGTCCTTTGATCGTAGCGGTCACCCGCACTTTTGCGCCAATGGCGGAGCGGTTGCTGTTTGTGCCTACCAGTTTGATTTCCACCCAGTTATTGCCATTTTCTGCGCTGTGATTTTCGTAGAGATAATCCGTCTGATCGGCATCAAGGCAAGTTGCAACGCCCAAATCCAGATCACCGTCGCAGTCCCAGTCGCCAAAGGCGCAGCCATAAGACCACCCTTCGTCGATTGAAGGTATTTCGGTCAGGTTTTTGGTAAAAGTGCCATCTCCGTTATTCAGGAATAGGAAATTTTTCAAGGGGCCGCTTAAAAACGCGTTGGTCACAAACAAATCAAGGTCAGCATCATTGTCTACATCAGCCCATTGGCAGCCAAAGGAACTACCGCCGCTAGTCACCGCCGGGCCAGTGGTTATTTTTAAAAAAGTCTCATTGCCTTCGTAGCGATAAAGCCCCTCGTTGCCAGGGGCATTGGCCAGATAAACATCCTGATCGCCATCATTGTCGTAATCGCCCCAACTACTGCTCATGGTGCTTCCTCCAGCAGAAACGAGTGGCCCGGTAGTAAGTTTTGTGAACGTGCCATCGCCATTGTTGCGGTACAAGTTTTCATGTTGACTGTTTTCATTGCTTACAAACAAATCGAGCTTTCCGTCGCCATTAAAGTCAGTCCAATTCACCGAACGGGATGCAAAGGCATCGGTGGCCGGGTTGCCCATGCTCACTTTTTGGAACGTGCCATCTTGCAAGTTTCGATAGAGGAAATTCTTGAGATCGCCCGCACTATTGGTCACGTAAAGATCGAGCCATCCGTCATTGTCATAGTCGCCCCAGGAAGCTGTTTCGGAGAAACCGCCGTTCGTTACCAGGTTGCCCACCAACACTTGCTCGAAGCTTCCATCGCCTTTGTTTTTATACCATAAATTATTGACTCCGTACCAGTTAACTACAAAACAATCCAGGTCGCCGTCGTTATCACAATCACCCCAGGTAGCCCCATCCGAGGGTTTACCATCTTGCGTAATCGGATCGCTTGTAACTGGCGAAAAACCGCCAGTACCATTGTTTTTATACAGGAAATTATTTTGCCCGGCTTCCGGTCCATTCGTGATAAACAAATCCAAATCGTTGTCATTGTCTATATCAACCCAATTTACCGAACGAGAATCTCCAGGCGTATTGACTACAGGCGAATTGGTCACTTTTGAAAAAATGTTGGCTTCCAAAAACGAGGCCGGAGCCGCTGGATTCTGCACTTTTCCGCCACCAAATGCCCCTAGATCATTGCGCAGTTTTCCTCGAGCCGGAAAGCTCGCCGTGCGGCTGTTTTTGGAAAAATCATCGAAGGCCGAACTAGGATTTCCCTGGTCGATGACGGGTGAACCAGCCTCCAAAATAAAGCTCAGGGTATCGCGGAACATCGGATTGGCTGAAATCGAACCCGTGCCATCAAAGCCAGATTGTACGCAATTGTATTGCATTTGCAATACGCCTTTCGCAGTATCAATAGGTTTACCGGTAGCCTGCGTATTGCCCCATACAATGTTGTTTTGCACTTTCAGGGTGATGTCAAAAACCCAGATACCGCCTGCTTTGCCACCGAATTGCGTTGCCGGGCCGGGCGATTGGTTGTAGGCTATTGTGTTATTTGTCAACGTATTAATTGTCCCGGCAAGACCTGTCGCCCAGAATCCACCCCCTGAAAAATCCTTGCCACCGATGTTGAAGGCAATGACATTGTTGGCCACCACTGCCCCCGGACAATAATTGAGCACGATGCCGCCACCGTATCCATCGGCTCGGTTGTGGATGATTTGATTGCCTTCGATACGAGGCGATCCGTCGCCACAACGAATGCCGCCGCCGCCGTGACTGACAAGGTTGGCGCCTTCTTTGGACACCGTATTGTCGCGAATAATATTGTGGCGAATGACGGGCGAAGAAAACTCCGAAAGGATGCCGCCACCTTCGCGGAAATAGCCCGGCACATAACGGTCGTACCAGCGGGTGCCCTTGCCGCCGCGCAAAGTAAAGCCCTGAATCACAGTCGCCTGTGTCTCGCCTTTCCAGATCAGGATACAACTGGCAGTATCGGGATGCGTGGGCTGACTTCCGTCAATGATGGTTTCGCGGATGGTTTTCGCGGGGTCGAAATCCAGGAAATAACGGCTGCTTAAGACGATGTCGCGCCCGCGCAATTGGAGGTTTTCGTAATACATACCAGGACTGACAAGCACGGTATCGCCCGTTTGCGCAGCATCAATGGCCGCTTGGATTTTGGGGAAATCGGCGGGGACGCGGTAGGTGGTTTGGGCGGTCAACAAATTGGTTATCAGGGAAAAAAGCAGAAAGATGCTCGCGGGGAGCAGGGTGCGTTTTGTTTTCATAGCAGAATAAAATAGTTGTTGTGTTTAGTTGTTTGAAACCTTGTAGGTTTTATACCACTAGTGGTTGTTATTTTAGCATTTCATCAATTTTAAATATGTTGAATTCAGGCGAAGCTTCAAAAAGTTCTTCCAATACCCAGGCGTGGCTATTGCCATAAATAACTAAAATCCTCTCATTACCAGTTACAACCAACTTCTTGATATTGGAAAATATTCGAGTGTTTCTTCTGTACCAGTAACCAGTTAAGTCAGCTCCAATGTAAGTGTCCCCGGCTCCTACATCTACTAAACCTGTTAGAAAAAATTGCTTATATCTCCGTTTCACCATTTCGTTATTTAGAAAAAGCAAATAATCTACGATTGTCATTCTGCTTCGTAGGTTTTCAACGTATGTATTGGTTTGGTAATTGGGTTCGTTGTAGGCTTCCCACTTTTCCAGTTCGTTACGTTGTTTAGAATATAATTCCAAATCTGGAATGGTTGTATCTACTTCTATTTGTTCAGGACGAGTATCAACACAACTGACTCCATTTAATCGGAGTTCATTTGCTAGTCTAAAACCTATTTGATAAACTTCGTTTCTGCCTAATTCCCATGCACCAATTGAATATGCCTTGAACAGAGAATCCATAACTAATTGGTCAGACAGCATCATTTCAACAGCAATTTTTGTCGGGTTAAACTGCTTTATTTTCTCAATAAGCGTAAGAAGTTCTTTTTGCCTACTTTCAGTATGAATGTCGAAATTATTCTCACCTTTGAAATCGCTTGAGTTTTCTGAAAAATTAAAGTGAAACGTACCAAGAATCATGATTGATACTGTGCTGTCTTTTTTGAGGACAGGCAAATTGCTTAATGCATTCTTTATACTCTCTTGCCCAAGGCATTGTAAAGTACAGAATAGAATTGAGGTTAATACTATAAACTGTTTTTTCATTGTTGCGTCATTTTAGTTAAAGCCACTAGCAAATGCTTAAGCAGTTTAGTGCTGCGAAAATCACACTGCTTCCATTCTGTTACGTCAAAAATCAACCAACAACCGGTTCCTCCCTACAGAATGTATCCATCGTCGCAATTTTTTGCCAGAACTTTGCACCATGAAACGCCGATGGCTTTTGCACCTTGCTTTTTGGACGACGTTTTGGTTCGTTTATGCCTATACCTACAGCCGTTACGACGGGAATGTGGGCAAATACCTGCTCACGGAGGGGCTGCAGATGCCTGCACGTATCCTGGCCACTTATCTTTCTTTCTGGTTTTTCGAACGTTTTTCGGGCGCCGGGGAGACAAAAACCTGGCTAGCCTTTGGTGGGGCGGCAGCAGCCAATGTTTTGGGCGGGTTTTTGAACAGGTCTTTAAAGCTGTTCTATTTGGTGCCAGTTTATTTCCCGGATTCCACGATTGATTTTTGGAGTTACCGGATGTTGTACGACCTGTTCGACTGTGTGTTGGCGAGTTGTACAGCACTTTCGGCGCGTATGTATTTTCGACACCAGGCGATGCAACGACGTGAGGTTCAACTGCGTGCAGAAAAATATGAGGCCGAATTGCAGGCATTGAAGGCGCAGATACAACCTCATTTTTTGTTCAATACCATCAACAACCTGTATGCCTTGGCGCGGGTCAAATCTGACAAAACCGCTCCCGTTGCGCTCAAACTCGCCCAACTCTTGCGTTACGTGCTTTACGAATCTCGAAAGCAAAAAGTACCCATTGATCAGGAAATCCAACTTATTACCGACTATGTGGCACTCGAAAAATTACGCTTTGACGAGGGGCGACTTACGATAAAAATGGAGGTGGAGTTAGACAATCCAAAGACAGAAATCGCACCTTTGCTCCTCCTTCCATTGATCGAAAACACCTTTAAACACGGCGCCAGCGAACAGCGCGAAGAAGCGCGCATTTATGTTTCTATTCTATTGAAAAACAATATTTTAGAAGCAAAAATCAAAAACAATAAACCCACTGGGCTACCCGAAAACATACCCGGTATTGGCCTTCAAAATCTGCGGCGACAACTGGAACTGCTCTACCCTGAAAATCACCAGTTAGAGATCGTGGAAGATCAGCAAGATTTTGAGGTGCGCTTGAGGATCGTCTTTCAATAAAAAAATTCAGTCCTGTGCCAAAATCGGAGAATGTTCAGAAATGTGTGGCACACCTAAATTTGAATATTGATAATCAACGTAATTGTCGAGGTGTGCCACACTTTTCTGAACACGCTCCAAAATCGTAAATCCAAAATCGTAAATCCAATGCTCTCTTGTATAATCGTCGAAGACGAGCCCCTCGCAGCGGGCATCTTGGAAGACTATGTGCAGCAAGTATCCTGGCTGCGCTTTGTGGGACGCTGCCCTGATGCTATGGCCGCTGCTGAAACATTGCGCGAGCAACCTGTAGACGCAATTTTTCTCGACATCCATTTGCCCGGCCTGAAAGGACTGGATTTTTTGCGGACGCTCTCGCATCCACCCCAGGTTATTTTGACTACAGCATACCACGAGTATGCCTTGGAAAGTTACGAGCTTGGAGTCGTGGATTATTTGCTTAAACCTATTGATTTTGAGCGCTTTTTGAAGGCCATACAAAAGTTCAGGTTGCCAAAAACAGTTTCTGAAAACCTGATGCAAACAAGGCCATTCCGTTTCTTCAACGTGAATAAAAAAATGGTGCGGGTATGGCTTGACGAGATACAGTATGTCGAGAGCCTCAAAGAATACGTTCGGCTGTGGCTTACGGATGGAAAATCGATCGTTACCAAAATGCCGTTGGGCGACTTGGAAAAATCCCTGGAAGACATGGGCTTTTTGCGCTCGCATCGCTCGTTTTTGGTGGCAATGCGACATATAGAAGCTTATTCAGCGACTGATTTGACCGTTGGAGGCAAAGAAATTCCCATCGGGCGACTGTATCGCGATTTGGTGCAGGCAATCATTCCGTCCTAGCGAAAAAATGTGGCACACCTGGAATTAGCCAAAATCCTCAAACGTCGGTGAAAGCCAAAATTATATTCATTTTACCCAAGATTCTTTTTCAATTGCATTCATGATTTTCTCGCCATCATGGACTAGAAAAAGTATCCGGCCAGAGCATTCGGTCCGCTATACCACCGCCGTTGGGGCGTGGAGACCTGATTCTTTTCGCTCAAGAGCCTGCTCCAACTGGCCCGGTTTTCTGCTTTCACCGTCAACAACGCCTGGCAGGATATTTATGCAACGCTCATCGGGTACAACTTCCTTTCGGCCATCCACCATTTCATGCAGGACGAAGTGGCAGAGATCAACACACGCCGCAAAACACCCTGTCAACCCAATCGAAATATTGGCGTCGGCATATTCAAGTCCTTCATCGTGCGCCTGTTCCTGCGACTACGCAAAAACCTCGAAACCGAGATCGAACATTTGAAGCGCTACCTGCTCAAGTGCCTTGAGCCCATCAAGGTAAAAGACCGTCCAAGGGAACCAAAAATGATGCGCCTTGGCGAACACCACAACTGGGAAGGCAACTACCGCCACGCACGCTGATTTTAATCATTTCTTATACCGCCTTGGTGCTCAACTGAAGGTTGGTCTCCGTCATTTTAATACTCAAAGAACATCCAAGATGAAAGGGTTGGTCGGTACCGCCAACATTCCAGTTCACTTTTAAGGTGGATTTACGAGGCAATGAAGAAGGGCGCTCAATCGAAGACCACGAGGCATCAAACGGATCAATCCGGCTTATCACGCTCAATATCTTCCAACTCAATTTTAAATCAAAATGGTAAACTTTCGCTTTCATAGAGGCATTGTTAAGAACTATCAATCAGGCATGAGCCGATTTTTTTGTTTTTTGAGCCGATTTTATACTACCCTTGCACACTAAGCACTCCCGTATTCCCGCCGCGTTGGGCTTTGTGCGTTGGCTTTTGCGGCGGGTTGGTAGGAGTGCGGTGTACCATGATGCCTTTTTTTATTTTATTTGTCGTCGTCATAACAGCATTTTTTATATTTTTTGTAGTCATATAAACGGCTTTTTTTGCTAATGTTAAGTTTTTATACCCCCTCTGTATTTTTGCCATTTTACTTCGAATAAAGGGAAAAATTTCAAAAAACCCTAGATTTAACCCCGAAAAATAATACTTACCAGATATGATATTTGAGAATTATATTCTTCCACCCACGCTCAACAAACACATTGAGGCAATATTCTATTTTAAAGACCTTATGCCTGAACACACCATAGAACGTGTCGTACCAACAGGGCATATTTTTATCCTCTTTGAATTGGATGGTTTTCAACGCCAGACCTTTGACAATAAAACATTAAAACCAATCGGTACTTTTAGGCAAGTTTGGATTTCGGGTATGCACCGAAATTTCATTTCCATTTCAGCACACACACAATCGGAGATGTTTGTCATTCAGTTTAAACCAACTGGAGCGTTTCCTTATTTGCACTTTCCGCTCCAAGAAATAAACGAAAAAGTGGTCGCTGCAAAAGATATTTTAGGGCAAGAGATATTGGCGTTGAGAGATACTATTCTTTTAGCCGAAAACACTCAAACTAAATTTAGAATAGCCGAAAATTGGCTAATCCAAAGATTTGATGCACAAAAAGCACCTTCAACCGATTTATTAGATTTTACGGAAAAACTACAAAAAGAACCTGTTTCAAGGTTTAAGGAAATTATTGAATTTTATCCCTATACGCAAAAGCAGTTGATTCAACATTTTAAAAAACATATTGGGCTTACGCCTAAATATTACCAACGCATTTTGAGGTTTAATGACATTTTACAAAGAATAAATAAAAAAGAAAAAATATCTTGGGTTGACATCACTTACAGTTGTGGTTATGCTGACCAATCTCATTTTATCAAGGAGTTCACCCTGTTTTGCGGCTTCAATCCTACTGAATTTATCAAACAAGATTTTACAAAAGATAGAACAAATTTTTTTCCATTGGATAGGCAAGGTTAATTTTTTACTATCACAGCAAAAACAGGGCTAATACCTTTGCTACGGAAAGTAAAAAATTAATAAAAATGGAATTTTCAACAGTAGTTCAAAATCTAAATTGGCTTGCCGTTTTTGTGGCAGCTTTATCAACATTCCTCATCGGTGGAATATGGTATGCCGTCTTTGAAAAAAGTTGGATGGCTTCTAATCGTTTTTCGAGTGAAGACTTGAAAAGCCGAAAAATGCCCCTTGTTTTTGGGCTTTCTTTCTTATTATCCTTCATAATGTCCCTCAATCTTGCCATGTTTATTGGCAAAGAAAGTATGGTTTTTGGCACTATCGCAGGCTTTATGGCTGGATTTGGTTGGGTTGCCCTTGCAATAGGTATTATTTCGCTTTTTGAAAACAGACCTTTAAAGTATGTCTTAATAAATGGGGGATATATGGTTGTGGCGTTTACGCTTATGGGCGCAATTTTGGGCGCTTGGAAATAAATGTCAAATGAAGTCAGTAAAATTTATTCACCTCTGCTTATTGCTTTTGATTATTGGTTGTATTCCTCCTAAGAATACCAACCCAATTTCCCCTTATTTAATAATCAAAAACATTAGACATGTTTTGCTAAGATAATCAATGAGTTGTCAAG
>JBJXFD010000247.1:0-8182 GCA_046153985.1 Saprospiraceae bacterium | reverse complement strand
ATACTCATTGACGACGAACCCAACGCAACAGAGGCGCTCACCAATATGCTGCGCATGACAGCGCCCGATGTCGTGGTCGTGGCTGTGGCCAATGACCCGCAGCAGGGACTCGAAAAAATTCGGGAATTGCAACCAGATCTGCTGTTTCTCGACATTCAAATGCCGCACATGACGGGGTTTGAATTGTTGGAAAAATTGGGCAAGTTCAATTGTTCGGTCATTTTTACAACGGCTTACGATCAGTATGCGCTCCAGGCGTTTAAAGTATCTGCTGCCGACTACCTGCTCAAACCTATTGATATGGACGAATTGGAAGCTGCTGTCGAAAAAGCCCGCGAGCGTAAAATGGCTACACAGCCGGATTTTAGCGCTTTTGAACGATTGTTCCGGCAAGTTCAAAAACCAGAAGCCCAACGCCTTGCCCTGCCTACCAGTGACGGGCTGATCTTCATTGCTGTAAGTACGATCGTGCGTTTGCAATCCGACTCCAACTACACTACTTTTTATTTGGAAACCAAAGAAAAAATTGTGGTGTCGCGAACCCTGGGGGAATACGAAGACCAGCTCGACAAACAAAATTTTTGCCGCATCCACCACTCTCACATCATCAACCTAAATCACCTCCGGCGCTACATCAAAACGGATGGCGGATACGCAGAAATGTCGGATGGTTCCAAAGTTGAAATTTCAAGAAGAAAAAGAGACGATTTTGTCGCCAAATTGGGAGAAGAATTCAATAGTTAGTGTCTGTCCATTTAGCCGGATGCCTGTTCTTCCTCGGTATATGTTTTTAGAGTTCGAGAGCAAGGCATGCGAAGACCCAAAAAGTGGGAGTCCCGCCCGCCGGACGGGATGACCGCTTTTGGGGTCTTCGCATAACGCAGCTATCGGACTATAAAAACATATACCACCACTTACTCGTTTTTAGCTGCCACTTGCTCACCCCGTGTTTCATGAATCCCACCGCTGCCCCAACTTTGTGGCATCATCATCACACAACAGTTAAAAGTCATGAAACACATCCTATTCTCAGTTATCTCTTTGGTCATCCTTATGATTAGCGCCAATACGACGCAAGCCGCCATTCGTCGCGTAAACGTCAACTCGCCCTGCACCACGGGCTGCGATGGTTCTACCTGGGCAAAAGCATTTAAAAACCTGCAAGACGCCATTGATCCTGCCGGCGACGGCGACGAAATCTGGGTAGCTGCCGGCGTGTATTATCCCATTAAAACCCGCGAAGGCGACTACAACCCAAGTGACAGCCGCCTGAAAACTTTTTACATCAATGAAGACCTGCGCATTTTCGGCGGTTTTGCCGGAAACGAAACAACAAGAGCACAGCGCAATCCCGGGCTGTTTTCATTGACGGTATTGAGTGGCAACTTAGGCGCAGCTGGCAATGGCGACAATGCTTACCACGTGGTGTGGGTAGAAGATGCCGATGCCGACCTCGACGGCCTGAAAGTAACGGAAGGCAACGCCAACCATGCGTCAGACAACAAATTCAAACGCGGCGGGGGCATTTACCTGCGCTGCTCCCAACTCGATATCCTGAGTTGCCAGATTGCTCAAAACCGCGCGGTGGAAGGCGGCGCCGCATTTATTTTTGCCAGCATCAATGATGGCGCAGGCGATCAGGTGCTTTCCTGCGATGCCCGTATGGCCGCTTATGCAACGCAATTTACCGGCAACTTAAGCACCGGGGTTGGCGGTGCTATCTCTGGCAGAACCTCCGGCTGGAATGACGACACGGACATTTACCTCGAAGGCTGCCTGTTCAGCGGCAATCAGGCTCTTGAAGGCAGTGCTGTTTATTACCGGGCGAATTTCGGCCACGTTTACGCCAATCACTTCAATTGCACTTTTGAAAACAATACCGCTACATCGGAAGGCGGGGCGATCTATGGTTTTGTGGGCAACACGACTGCAGAATTGCATTTAAACGCGGACAATACAATTTTCAGAAACAACAAAGCTGCAAATGGCGGAGCGGTCATGCTGCATGCCGGCATCCACGACGTTCTGGAAGGCGATTTCACCAATTGTATTTTTAGCAATAATGAAGCAACGGCCGCCGGTGCAGCCATCTATTTTAAAGAAACCGACGACCTGTTTGAAGACCTTGACCTGAATCTGCGTTGCCGTTTTTCTACTTTTGCAAATAACAAAGGTCCTGCCAATGCAAAGGGCAACGCTATATGGGTAAATTCACCGCGCAACCTCGTCCAGACCGATATCACCAATTGTATTTTCTGGGGCAATACCCAGGCACCGGGCATTAATGCAGGCGATTCGCCCACCAATATCTCTTATACATTAACCCAGGGAAACACTTGTGAAGACATTGGCGGCGCGGGGCTCACTTGCGCACCGGCCAACATGATTTTCAATAAAGACCCTCAATTCGTGGATGCTGCCAACAACAATTTCAGCCTGCAACCTTGCTCTCCGGCAGTGAATGCCGGGGTTGCAATGGGCGGCATCAATGGCGATCTTTTCGGGGCGGCGCGTTCTCAGCACGGCGCGCCGGATATGGGGGCGATAGAAACGGCTACACCACTGCCTCCGCTGACGGTTGTCTGCAAAAACATCGAAGTTTTCCTTCATCCACAAAACGGAACAGCACCAGTTGCCGCCGCCTCATTTGACAACGGCACCACCGGTTGCGCGCCGTTTACATTCAAAATCAACAGCCTGAGTTCGATCGTAGCCAACTGCGGCAATCTTGGTTCACAAAGCCTGACCCTGACCGTAACCGATGCAAAAGGACGCACGGCAACCTGCACGCCGACCCTGACCGTTCGGGACAATACCCCGCCGGTGGTCTATGCCCAGGACGCTACCGTTGAACTGAATGCCAGCGGCTTGTACACCCTGGCTTTGGCCGACCTTGATTATTTGGCTACGGATAACTGCACCATTGCCAGCCAAACGCTTTCCCGTACGAATTTTACCTGCGACGACAAAGATCAGACCATTCCAATCAGCGTTACCGTAACGGATCAATCTGGCAATGCCAGCGTGGCAGACGTATTCGTGACTGTTTTGGAAGGCAAAAAACTGCCCAACGGCTGGAACAAACAAGGTCTCGACAATGCGGTTGGCGAAGCGGAATATTCTCCCTGCACCAACGCTGGAACCTATACCGTGAGCAGTACCGGCTTTCCTGCAAACCTGACGATTGACAAACGCTACTTCGCTTCCCGCCAATTGTGTGGCGACGGTGAAATCAAGGCGCACATTGCGGCGCTAACCGGCGGCGGTTGGGCTGGACTGACCATGCGCGAGGGTACAGGTGCAGGGGCAAAAATGGTTGCGATTAAAATACAACAAGGCAGCACCATGCTCATTCGCGAATCGCGTTCTGCTGTGAACGGCATCAAACAAATACAATCCTATCCGCAGCCCCAACAACCAACCTGGTTGAAAATTACGCGCAGCGGCAATTCCTTCAGCTTTTACAGCTCCGCAAACGGATCGGTTTGGCAACTCGTTGGCACGACCAATATTCCCATGGGCAACTGCATTCAGGCGGGTTTGTTTATCGAAAGCATCAACAACACCGCCATTACCGTTGGCAAATTCGACCAGGTGCAAGTAGTCGGGTCGCTGGCGCTGGTTATGGAAACACCCGGATTTGAAATGCACGAAGAACGGACAACCGATCCAACGCTCCATATCTTCCCGAACCCAGCCCAAGACGCCGTTCAGGTGCAGTTGGCTGGCATGGAAGCAGGTCCGGTGATGCTTCATATCCTGGATCAGGCAGGCCGGTTGGTTTTGCACCAAAACATCAGCTACGAGGCCGGCAATACCGAACAATTGTCGGTGCAGGAATTGCCATCGGGTTTGTACATCCTGAAAGCCACGACGCCTGGAGGGAAACAAATTACCGCTAAACTGATGGTGCAGCATTGATGGAATCCCGAATAAGCGCTTAACAACAATGCCCAATTAAGGGGTCTAATTTTTACAACACCCTGTCCGATAAGTACTTCGGGCAGGGTTGTTTTGTTTTTTTGCCCTTCCGGGAAATAAAAACCGGGGAGGGCTTCCTTTTTTTCAAACTTGGCACGATCTTTTCATATATGATTATGAAAACTAAAACGACACACAAATAGAGCTATGGAAACTCCCCCAACGTCAATTATCGCGCGAAAACAAGTATGAGAAAACGAGTACCAGGAAGACATTACATACTATGAGTAACTTGAATCTGAACAGCGTTCGGATTTACTTTTCGGACACACAATGAGTAACTTGAATCCGAACAGCGTTCGGATTTACTTTTCGACATGCTATGAGAAACGTATTTTATCGCTTATGAGAAAATGTGCCGCCTTACCCCCCGACTCGGCGGGCGCCAATTCTTATTAAAAACAAAAACATCAAAAGATGAGACCTTCTACTCGTTCCACTGCGCGTGCGCAGTCGGGGATGCGCTATGCGTATGCCTTTTTCGAAAAGCTCCGGCCCCGGACGGGTTTCCTGATCGGGGCATTTTTACCTGTTTTGCTGATGCTGGCCTCCCATAGCGCACAGGCACAATGCACGTTGGTTTGCAACGGCGCTTCGCAAGCCTCCCCCAACCAGGTCGCCATCAACCAAAACTGTGAGGTCACCTTAGTGCCGGACGTCATCCTGGAGTCGCCACAGTCTTGTCCGGGTGATAAAATCATGACCGTTCGGGACAACGCCAATGCGATCATTATCCGGGATACCAACCTTGTGACTTTTGACGCGGCTGCCTACGTGGATCAGACGTTGAGCGTGACGGTGTATGACATTGCCACAACCATTTTTTGCGTCGGATTCATTCGGGTGGTGGACAACCTCGATCCGCAAATCGTTTGCGAAAACCTCGTCGTGACTTGTTTCGACAGCATTCAGCCCCAGGTGCTCGGCTATCCGGAAGTCACCGACAATTGCGACAGCGAAGTGGTCCTGAGTTTCACCCAGGACGTAGAAGAGCTGGACTGCCTGTCGCCCAATGTGCGGGTGATTACGCGCTTCTGGACGGCAACCGACAACAGCGGCAACACGGCGGAGTGCATCCAAACCATTACCGTTGCGCGCCCGTCGCTCGACAGCATTAAATTTCCAAGAGATACCCTGCTTTCCTGCGAAAATGCGTTGACCACAATAGCCGTTACCGGCCAACCGACCCTTTTCGGGAACCCGGTGAGCAGCGGCGAGCTTTGCGATTTCATCATGACCGTTTCTGAAGACACCATTCCCCTTTGCAGCAACATCGAATACCAATACCTGCGGATCTGGACGATCCTCGATCAATGCAGCGGTTTTTCTGTGGCGGATACACAGAGCATTGTCATTCAGGACACCCTGGGGCCGCAAATCGTGCTGCCGGATAACATCACCGTGAATGCCCTGCCCGGCCAATGTCAGGCTACGGTGACGCTGCCTGCGCCCATTTCCGTTAAGGATACCTGCGACCTAACGCCGGAATACTATGTCAGCACCTCCTACGGCGCAGTGGGCCTCGGCCCCCACCCGTTGGTTCCGGTGGGACAACACACCATTCAGTATACCGCCATTGACACTTGCGGCAATACCAGCCTGAAAACCCTGACGCTAACCGTGCAGGACAGCCAGCCGCCTACCGCTGTTTGCGACGACGCGGTTATTGTTTCCATCCCTTCTTTGGGCATTGGCAGGGCTTTTGCACAAACCTTCGACGAAGGCAGTGCGGACAACTGCGCCCCGGCGGTTTTCCTCAAAGTGCGGCGCGCTGACATCGGCACATGCAATGGCCAGGCGGGCGACGACTCGCAAACCATCATTGGCTTTCAGGAATGGTTCGACGACGATGTCTACTTCTGCTGCGACGACGTGAACGCCGGCCAGGTGCTGGTCCAGCTCCGGGTGTATGAAATCAATCCAGGCGCCGGCCCCATTGACCCAACCCGGGAGATTCCGGGCGGAGACCTTTTCGGGCGTTATTCTCAGTGTACTGTGCTGGTCACTGCGCAGGATCAGTTGCCCCCGATGTTTGTAGATTGCCCTGAAAATGAGACCATTTCCTGCATAACAGACTATTCCGACCTGTCCATTTTCGGCAGCCCGTCGGTGATTGAAAACTGCGGTTTGGTGGACCTGGATTCTATGGAAACCATTGCGGTGAATGAATGCGGATTCGGCTCCATTACGCGTACGTTTATCGCAACGGACGGCTCCGGCAATATCGCCACCTGCACCCAAACCATTACGGTTACCAACGAACTGCCGCTGGGCGAAAACGAAATTGACTGGCCGGACAACTACACGACGAATATTTGCGGCGCTTCAACAGATCCTGACGACCTGCCCGCCGGCTACGACGTTCCCTCTATTTCGGAAGTCGGATGCGGGAACATCAGCTACACGTTCCAGGATGACCTGTTTACCACAAGTTACCCGTCCTGCTACCGCATTTTGAGAAAGTGGACGGTGATTGACTGGTGTTTTTACGATCCGAATATGCCCAATATAGGCCGCTATACCTACACGCAGACTGTCAAAGTGGAAGACACAGAAGCGCCTGTGATCAATTGTCCGGCCAACATTACCGTAGCGGTCAATGCCGGTTGCACTACAGCGGCGGTGACGATTCCTCCGGTGACGGGATCCGACTGCACGGCAAACCTGCTCATCAGCAACGATTCGCCGCATGCAAATTCCAGCGGCGCCAACGCCAGCGGTACTTACCCGTTGGGGACCACCGTAGTAAAATACAATGTATCCGATCGCTGTGGCAATGTTTCTACGTGCAGCGTCACTGTTACCGTTCGGGACAACACGCCCCCCGCGCCGGTTTGCATTGTGGGCTTGTCGGTCAATTTAGCCAATACGAACGGCCAGATCCAGGCGACCATATCTGCCGCTGCCTTCAACGGCGGAACCAGCGACAATTGCACCAGCGCAGGTGGGTTGGTTTACAAAATCAAGCGCGTGGGCGCCACAGAAGCGCCGACAACTTCGTTGGTATTTACCTGTGATGACCTTGGTACCCAAACGGTTGAGTTTTGGGCGACGGACGAGCAAGGCAATAGCGCTTACTGCGTGACTTACCTGCTCATACAGGACAACAACAGCATCTGCCCGGTCACGAACACCTCCGCTATGATTGCAGGCAGCATCGAAACGGAAGCCGGTGAAGAAGTAGAAGAAGTGCAGGTGCAAATGAGCGGCGGCAATTCCCAGCAATCTATGACAGGGGGAGACGGCTTTTTCCAATTCAACGGCATCGCTACGGGCTTGGATTACACCGTATTGCCCCAGCGCAACGACGACCCGCTGAACGGGGTCAGCACAGTAGACCTGATCCTGATTTCGAAGCACATTTTGGGTACGCAGAAACTGAATTCACCTTACAAAATCATTGCTGCAGATGCCGACAGATCGGGGAGTATTTCCACGCTTGACATCATTATTCTGCGCAGGTTGATTCTGGGCGTGGTAGATGTATTTCCTGGTAATGGTACTTCCTGGCGTTTTGTGCGGGCCAATTTTACGTTCCCGAATCCGCTAAACCCCTTCGCCGGATTTTTCCCGGAATTGTACAACCTCAACGACTTGAGCAGTAACATGATGGATGCCGATTTCATAGCCATCAAAGTGGGTGACGTGAATGCGTCGGCAATTCCGAACAGCTTTATGGAATTGGAGCAACGCGCCGACAACGAGTCATTGGGCATCAAAACCCTAAACCTGCCGGTCACCCAAGGAGAAACCTTCACGGTGGAAGTTTGGGCCGACGACCTGAGCCGGATCATGGGCTACCAGTTTGGAATCGCATTCGATCCTGAAAAACTCGAATTTCTGAGCGCCGCAACCGGCGATTTACCCGACATGAGCGCGGAAGGCAATTTTGGAACCGCAGCCGGGCTTGTCACCACTTCCTGGAACGGCAATCCGGAAAACATCGCAGCGGGTCGGCAGGTGTTGTTCCAGTTGAGCTTTACCGCCAAAACAAGCGGCGCCCTGAAAGATTTATTGAAAATCAGCACCGACCGCATGCGCGCCGAAAGCTACGCATCCGACGGCGCCACCTTAGATATTGTCATGGACTTTATAGAAAACCCCGCTGCCAATGAAATCGCGCAGGCCATCCCGGAGCTTTATCAGAACCGACCAAACCCTTTTGATCAAAGCACCACCATCGCCTTTTTTCTGCCGCAGA
>JBJXFD010000226.1:0-7473 GCA_046153985.1 Saprospiraceae bacterium | reverse complement strand
CGTGCGTATGCAGAAGCTGGTCTAAGTCATCCTGACCCCAACCTTTTTCATCCATAGTTTCATTTGCTGCCCGTATTGCTTTTTGAGCCAAAAACTTGACCAAGACCCTTTTCAACTCAAGTAAGTCCGTTTCCGAAAAATCGCGGGAAAAAAGCTTGAGCAACTCCAATTGAGCATTTGAAAGCGGAGGATTCAGTACTGCCGACATCTGTATGTATTTTTTACAAAAATAGCTGAAAATTATGAGAATTCCTATCCGTCTATGCTCGCTTTTATAAATAGTGGCCCTACGACTTAAAGTCGTAGAACCACCGCTCGCGCGTAGGCTCCGCCTCGCGTGTACTATTCCGCGGGCTCTGCCCGCAACCAGGTCTGCCAACTAAAGTTGGCGACCACTAATCCTTCGCGCCAATCGGATTTGGATTGGCTTGTTGCAACAAATCCTGCACCGCTTTTTCGATCTGCTGGTCTTTGCCTTTCAGGATGATTTCCGGGTCGTTTTTGATTTTGATATCCGGCTCAAACTGGGTGTTTTCCATGTAATTGCCATTCAGATCCACCATGCCCACCTGCGGGATACCAAAAACCAGCGTCGGGTCAATCTGCTGTTCCCACCAAACGGCGGTACCAGTTCCCGGAACGGGCATGCCCACCGTTTTGCCGATGTCGTATGCTTTGAACGTGACCGGGAATAAATGCGCGTCCGAATAATTGCTTTCGCCCACCAGCACCGTCGTCGGTTTGGTCCATTTGCGCATCGGCTCCAAGCCCATTTTTTGCTCGCGCGGCACCATGTCCATATACTTTTTCCCGCTGAGGAAAGTGGCTAAGTCGTCGTGCAGCCAGCCGCCGCCATTGAAGCGCGTGTCTACAATCAGGGCGTCTTTGTCAATGTGTTTGCCCAATACTTCGTCCACCACCGTGCGGTAGCTTTGGTCGTTCATGCCCCGCACGTGTACGTAGCCGACCTTGCCGCCGGAAGTCGCTTCCACTTCTTTCCGGCGATTTTCTACCCAGCGCTGGTAAATGAGTTCGTTTTCTTCGCCCCGCGTGATGGGTTTAACCGCCTCTTCAAAACGGGTATTGGTGGTAGGATCGAACACCGAAAGCAACGTCAATTGCCCGTTTTTCCGGTTCAGGAGCTGGTAAAAATCCATATCGGCGCGCACCGCAGCGTCGTCAATTTTTTCGATGATGCAACCGGCTTTGACTTTGGATTTCGCGTTGTCCAACGGGCTTTTGGCAATGATTTCGGCAATTTTTAACCCGTTACCCGTGTAGGTTTCATCCAAAAACAGCCCCAGATAAGCCGTTGCATCTGTATTGACCTGCGGCGGCGAAAAGCGGCAACCCGTGTGCGAAGCATTCAGTTCGCCCAGCATTTCTGACATCATTTCCGCAAAATCGTGGTTGTTGTTGATGAACGGCAAAAAGCGCTTGTATTCCTGGTAGTAAAAATTCCAGTCCACCCCGTGCAGGTCTGTGACGTAAAATTTTTTCACCACCTGCCGCCAGGCGTGGTCAAAAATATAAGCTTTTTCAGCCAAATAATTGAGGTTCATTTCCCCTTTGATGTTCACATTTTCGCGCTTGCCGCCTTCCGTTTCAATTTTGACAATATTGCCGTTGGAAATGACGAAAATGGACTTGCCGTCTTCGCTGATTTCCATGCCGGAACCGGCGTCTTTGCACAGCAATTTGGTTTCTTTAGTGCGCAATTCGGTAACCCACAAATCGCTGGTTTTTTCAAACTGTGCCAAATAGTAGAGCTTTTCCCCGTCTTTGGACAACACAGCGTCGGAAAGCCGGGAGGAGTGGATGGTCAGCCGCGCTTTACGGTTTTCGATGCCCGCCAGTTCCAGCTCGATGGGTTTTACTTCCTTTTTGGCGTCGTCTTTTTTATCGGCTTTGTCTTTTTTGTCGCCTTCTTTAGACTTGTCCTCCTCCTTTTTGTCTTTTTCTTCCTGCTCTTTCACCAAAGCAAAATCCTCTTTGCTCAATTTGAACCGATCGAAGGCCGCCTGGGTAAAAAACATGCCGTAAACGTCGGATTCTCCGCCCCAGGAACCGTGGTTTTTCATGCCGTCCCGATCCGAAAACCAAAGCATCATTTTGCCTTCCATCATCCATTTTGGGGTACCATCGGAATACCCACTCAGCGTCAGGTTGACGGGTTCGCTTTTGCCGTCGGCGTGTACTAAGCCAATTTCGCCCACAAATATCTGCCCGCCTTTCGGAATGTAATCCACCAGCAGCCACTTGCTGTCGGGCGACCACGAATAATATTGATCGCCGTCGGAATAAGAGTAGTTGTAAGTGCCGGGCAATACCGTTCGACTGGCTTTGGAAGCCAGATTGAGGACTTTCAGCATGGTTCTTTCTTCCAGATACGCCACTTCTTTGCCATCGGGGGAATACCGCGGCTGAAACTCTTCTTTATCCGTTGCGGCAAGCGCCTCCTCTTTCAACACCGTTGAGGCGTAAAAATAGGGTTCTTCCTTGCGCACAATGCTGCTTTGGTACACATTCCAGTTGTTCTTGCGCTCGCCGGCGTAAATGACGGAGCGGCCATCGGGACTGAAACTCACGCTGCGCTCCTGCTCAGGCGTATTGGTGATGCGCTTGGTGACGCTGCCGTCTGCTGAAGTGACGAACACTTCGCCGCGAAAGATGAACGCGATTTCTTTGCCGCTTGGCGCTAAAGAAAATTCCGTTGCGCCCCCGTTGATGGCCATGATTTTTTCGGTGTTCAACCGGCCATCGGTATGAACCTGGATCGCCACTTTCTGAGGTTGCCCGCCGACTTCCATCGTATAGATTTCGCCATTCCAGCCAAAGCAAAGCCTGCCGTTTTTGGCTTTTGACAAAAAGCGAACCGGGTGCTTTTCAAACGTGGTGACCTGGGTAGTCTGCGCCCGGGCATCAAGGGTTCTTTTCCAGATGTTGAACGTCCCGGAAGATTCGCTCAGGTAGTAGATTTCGTTTTCTGTTTGCCCAAAAACCGGGTTGCGGTCTTCTCCGTTGAAGGTAGACAACTGGGTGTATTTTTGGGTGGGCACGTCGTAAACCCAGACATCCCGGGTCACCGAAGAGGTATGGTGCTTGCGCCAGTGGTCTTCGTAGCCTTTCCAGTCGTGGTAAATGATTTTTGTACCATTTGCGCTGTAGCGGGCGTATTCGGCCTGGTTGTCCATCACCATCGTGGCATTGCCGCCACCGACAGGCACGGTGTACAACTGCGAAAAGCGCGGGAATTGCGCGTTCGCTGCCGTATACCGACGGTTAGCCGAAAAAATAACCCGTTGCCCATCCGGCGAAAAATCACAGGGCATATCGCCTGCTGAGTGGTAAGTCAGTCGTTTGGCTTCACCGCCGGTTGCGGGCATCACAAATACGTCGAAATTGCCGTAGCGATCGGATGCAAAAGCCAATTGTTTGCCGTCGCGCGACCAAACCGGCATGAAGTCGTGGGCTTCGTGCATTGTCAATGGCGTCGCCGCGCCGCCGTTAGCCGGCACGCGGTACAAGTCTCCTTTGTAGCTGAATACAATCGTTTGTCCGTCAGGTGAAATGCTTGGATAGCGCATCCAAAGCGGGGATTCCTGGGCGCTTGCGCTCCAGCTCATCCACAAGGCAATGATCATAGCCGGCCAGATGCGCAGGCTTCGGGCGGCAGTCGGGCCTGCTCCTTTAGGTGTTCCTTTCATAAACCAACAGTTTTTTTGTAAAGGTAAAAAAACTGGGGGAGGGTAGGAGGGGGATATTGGGGGGGGAGGGGATTTGAAGATTTGAAAATTTGGGGATTTGAAAATTTGGGGATACGGCGCTATTCAAACTCCGGTAAATCAAACCAGGCGCGCACCTGCCCGAGTGGATGGCGATAAGATAATTCGCCTCCGTAAATTAAATGGGCAAGCTCAGGGTCATTCCCGGAAGCTTCGTTAAAGCCTCGGATGCCCTTAAAAAATTCCGGTTTGATCGTTTGTCCGGCTTTAATTTCAAAAGGATACAGCTTTCCGCCTTCGTCCAGCAAGAGATCTATTTCATTGATATTTCTTTCGGACCAAAAGTAAGCGTTCGGACGGATGCCTCTGTTGTGAAACTGTTTCAACATTTCTACAATGATGAAGTTTTCAAACAGAGCTCCTCGTGCAAAGTGTTGATGAAGTTCTCCTACTGACCGTATGCCCAGAAGCGAGCAGGCTAATCCGGTATCCCAGAAGTAAAGTTTCGGCGTTTTCAGGATGCGCTTGTCGAAATTGCGAAAATAAGGCGGCAAAGTAAAAGCCTGAAACCCTGTTTGTAAAATAGAAAGCCAGCGTTGCGCGGTTTTTTTATCAATACCGATAAGATTACCTAGTTCGCTTTGATTGAACAGATTGCCGATACGGCCTGCGCAAAGCCGTACAAAAGCCTGAAAAACATCCAAATCCGTAATGTTGACCACTTGTCGGGCATCGCGTTCTATGTAAGTTTGCGTGTACGCCGGATAGAAATCCCCGGGGGCAATATCCTGGGCATACAACCGGGGGAAAAAGCCTTCAAAAATGTAATCCAGCGCAGATTTTCGCGGAATACCTGCCGCCAGCAATTCTGCCATTGAAAAAGGTAGCAACTGTAAAATGCCAACCCGCCCGGCTAAGCTCTGGCTAATCCGCTCCATCAATAAAAAATGTTGCGAACCGCACAGCACAAAAGCCCCGGGGCGGTTGTGCTCATCCGCCTCCAATTGGATATAAGAAAAAATTTCAGGGACGTATTGTGCTTCATCTATGATTAGGCCATTAGGACTCTGCCTGACAAAATCCCGGGGCGCAAGCTGGGCCATCTGCCGGGTATCCGGGTTTTCCAAATTTACATAAGTATATTCAGGAAAGAGATGGCGCACCAGCGTAGTTTTACCCGACTGGCGAGGGCCTGTTACGCTGACAACCGGGAATTTGGTTGCCAGGTGCAGTACTTTGGACGATAATGCTCGTTGAATCATGCTGCAAAATAATGGTAAATAGGGAATTGAATTCCCTATTTACCATTATTTTTTGAATATTCTTCACTTTTGCAAAAGCAGCTCTTCACACAGACATTAAATAACAGCGCTTGCCGCAAAAGAAAGATCCAAAGCAACAAGCAGCAAGACGCCGTCCGGATTTACAATTTCCTGGTCTAAATAACGCCCGGCTTCCGGCTGGCGATAAACTTCAACGCATCGGGCCTGCAAATTTACAATCCAAACCTCGGGAATCCCCGCACGGGCATAAAGCGCCAATTTTACTTTTTGATCATAACGCAGTGTTGAGTCTGCGACTTCAATGAGCAAAAAAACGTCTTTCGGCACAGGGTGACTTTATTCGGTTTGCTTTTATACAAAGATAAGCGGTTTTGATGATAAATTAAAGACCCGCCCGGCATGGACTGCCGGACGGGTTGGATATAGCTGATTATTGGAGTAAACAAACGTGAATCCTTAAACCTGCACCGCCGTTTTCGCCTTTTCAGTCAACTGAAAACGATCGGTATAGTTGTTGGAAAAAGTGCCTAAGGCATTGTACTTGTTCATCACCGCTTTCCACACCGGCAGCATCGGGTAGCGTTCGGGCAATGTATTTACGTGCGCCGACAATTTGGCGTTCATCTTGCCCCAGTGCGGGCGCCCGCCGTTGCGGAGCATAATTTCCTGGTATTGCTCCAGGATCTCGTCGCCGCCGATGGTTCCTTTCAAGACGGGCGTGTCAATATAGCACACCGTTCTTCCGGATTCCGGCGTCAGGTACGCTTTCGAGGCGGCCACAAACCGCAGGCCGATCGGCGAGGTTTGGTAGTGGCCGTGTTCGCGCATTTTCGCCGATTTCGTCAGGATTTCATCCAGCACCACCGGGTAATCGCTGTCAATATCAAACGCCATTTCCGTGTCGTAGGCTTTGGTTTTGATGAACTCCGCGCCCTGGTGCAAAACCTTGTAAGAACGGTTGATGTACTGGTCGCCTTTCAACGCCCGGGTGGCCTGATTGATGACCATGTGCATTTTATTCGAAAAGTAGCGCAGTACAAAACTCAGGATCCAGTAGCTCAGCAGCGTATTGCCCCAAAACGTCCACGGACGGCGGGTATAGGTGCGCATGCTGTGCAGCATCAGCTCAAACCTCGACCGGTTGGCCTTCAACTGCACCTCCTTCATGCGCAAAACGATGCAATCGTGGTCGCCTTGTTTGTTCGGATACGGGTTCACATAAAGCGAAGCGCTGCGCAGGTGCGGCTCGAACAGGCTTTTATCGCGCAATTTCTTTTTCACTTCCGACCACTGTTCCAGCGTTCTGTTTTCTTCGATCCAGTAGCGCGGTTCCACCCGCAGGATGTAGGAATAGACCACGCCGGTGCTGCCGAGGGAAACCAGCACGCTGTAGAAATCGTCGTCGTTTTGCACGAGCGTCATGGTCTTTTCGTCAAACGTTGCAGGGTCGGAAATGCCGTTGGTGGGTTCGATGCGGTAGGCTTTACCACCCGTTGCCACCAGAACGATGGACTCCACAAACCCAGAGATGGCCGGAATCCCGATGCCCGAACCATGGGTGCCCGTGCTGATGGCGCCTGCCAGCGTTTGTTCGTCTATGGCGCCGAGATTTTTCATCGCGTAGCCCATTTTCCAGAGCACTTTGTTTAGATCCTGGATCACGATGCCCGCTTCGATGTGTACCAAATTGCGTTCGCGGTGTTCCGGTTTCAGGTAGGCGGGCAATTCCAGCGGCTTGTTCAGTTGACTGATGTCTACTAAGTAGCCGTTGGAGCAGGCGACGTCGTTGAAGGAGTGGCCCGAACCAACCGCGCGCAGGCGAACGCCGATCCTTTCCGCTTCTTTTACGGCCCTTTTCAGGTCGCCAAGGCTTTGTGCAAGGTAATACCGCAGTGGGTTCACCTTGTGTTTCCCGATCCGGTTGGACCAGGTTTTCCGGAGTTTGATAATCATGTGTTCTCAGTTTTGATTTTTTTACACTGTAAGATAGCGTTCATTGGCCATTCTAAATCATTAATAGTGCAAATGAGGAAATGTGACGTGAGGGGGAGCAATTTTTTTTATTTTTTTCAAAAATCCGGATGTTCAAAATAGACTTTCCTGATCAAGCTGCTATTCTCTACCTTTACACCACTTTCCAAATAAAATTCAAAAAACATGGTCAACAGAATTCCTGCTTTGTTCCTGCTTGTTTTGATTGCCCTAAGTTGTTCCTATTGTATGAAAAAAAACGAAGACAAGGGCGGGGCGCCTGCCGCCGAGGCCAATCCGCTGTTACAGAAATGGGAAGGCGCCTACAATGGCGTGCCGCCTTTTGACAAAGTGCAGATCACCGACTTCCAACCGGCATTTGAAGCGGCGATGACTGAAAATCGCAACGAAATTAACAGCATCGCTTCCAATACCGAAGCGCCTACTTTTGCCAACACCATCGAAGCCCTGGAAAAAACCGGCACGGCGCTCAA
>JBJXFD010000219.1:0-3679 GCA_046153985.1 Saprospiraceae bacterium | reverse complement strand
CTTGACGACTATCCGGGTAATTCCGTGAAAATTAGCGCCATTCTGACAAAATGTCAAGTGGTTGTGCTATCCATTTTTTCCACAACCAGATTCCTTATGAGTCAACTTTCGTGCCATGCGCTTATTTGTACCTGACTTTTTCCATTTTGGCGCGTTTAGCACATCCCGGCAAGACAATTCGGCAGGATTTTTCATAAGAAAAAACAAAGGACATCTTTTTGGACACAAAATATGTTATTTTTATACAAAAATAATTAAATTTGTTTTTAAAACTCAAGCTATAATCCTTGATGTACGCGGCAAATTGGGCTAACTTTCGCCGGGAATTTAACTTTTGATGTACTAACGCTTAAATTCAAATCAGCGCAAACCTTGCAAACCGAATTTTTCCATCCCACAACATCCGCCGGCGCTTACGTTTCGGTCATCCTGCCCTTGGCTTTGCCCAAGCCTTATACGTACAGCGTGCCGGAGGAATTGGTCTCCCAGGTTCAGGTCGGGATTCGCGTGGAAGTGCCTTTCGGCAAAGGCGGCGTTGGCGGGATGGGCAAACTGCATACCGCGCTGGTGATCGAAGTACTGGACGAACACCCCGGCGAGCGGGTACCAAAACCCATACTCTCAATTATTGACGAGCAGCCCATCGTCCACCCGGTTCAAATCAGGTTGTGGCAATGGCTGGCAGAATATTATTGTTGTACGCCGGGCGAGGTGATGCATGCAGCGTTGCCGGCCCACCTGAAACTGTCGGGCGAAACGCGACTGACCCTGAGTCCGCTTTACGAACACGACATCAGCGGCCTGAGTGATAAAGAATACCTGATTGCGGAAGCGCTGAGCATCCAGCAGGAAATCAGCATCGAAGACGTGCGGAAAATTCTGAACCAAAAAACGGTTTATCCCGTCATCCGCAAGTTGCTGGATAAAAAAGTAGTTTATCTCAAAGAAGACCTGAAAGAGCGCTACACCCCCAAAACCATCGCCTGCGTACGCTTGCAGGAACCCTACGCTTCGCATCCGGAACGCATGGGCGAAGCTTTCGACCAGCTCAACCGCGCCCTGCGGCAGGCCGAAGCCCTGATGGGCTACATCCAGCTTTCTAAAAAACAGGAGTTTGTGCGCAAGCAGGAGCTTTACACCTTGGCCAAAGTGGATGGTACGATTATCAATGCGCTGGTGCAAAAAGGAATTTTTGAAGTTTATGAACGTGAAGTGAGCCGGCTGAGTGGTTACGAAGACCAGTTGCTGGAAGCCGATGAATTGTCTGCCCAGCAAGTAGATGCCCTGCAGGGCATTCGCGATGGGTTTGCCCAAAAACAGGTGACCCTGCTGCACGGCGTCACCGGCAGCGGAAAAACGCGGATTTACGTCGAACTCATCCGGGAAGCCATTGAACGGGGCGAACAGGTGCTGTATTTGTTGCCCGAAATCGCCCTGACGACGCAGATCATTGACCGCCTTCAAAAGATTTTCGGGGATAAGATTTCGGTTTACCACTCGCGACTCAACAACAACGAGCGCGTGGAGATGTGGAACAGCGTGCTGGAAGGCAAGCCGGTCATCCTCGGCGCGCGCTCGGCGCTTTTTTTGCCGTTTAAACAATTGGGACTCATCGTGGTGGACGAAGAACACGACCCTTCTTACAAGCAGAACGATCCTAATCCGCGCTACAATGGCCGCGATACCGCCATCTTCTTAGCCGGCCTGCACGGCGCCAAAACCCTGCTGGGCACCGCCACGCCGTCCATCGAATCGTATTACAACGCGCAATCCGGAAAATATGGTTTGGTGGAAATGAAGGAGCGTTTTGGCGGGTTGGAAATGCCGGAAATGCTGGTGGCTGACGCCAAAAAAGAACTGAAAGAGCGCAAATTGCAATCGCATTTTACGACGGCTTTAATTGATGAACTAAAGGCCGCCCTGGAACGCGGTGAACAAGCCATTTTGTTCCAAAATCGGCGTGGCTATGCGCCCACCTACCGCTGCGCCTCGTGCGGCTGGAGCGCCCAATGCACCAATTGCGACGTCAGTCTCACGTACCACAAAGCGACGCGCAACCTCAAATGCCACTACTGCGGCTACCAGTCGCCGATGCCTAATTCCTGTCCCGACTGCGGCAACCGGAAGCTGATTTTGATCGGTTTTGGCACCGAAAAAATTGAAGACGAACTGAGCATTTACCTGCCGCACGCCAAAATCGGGCGCATGGATTTGGACACCGTGCGCAGCAAAAATGCGCATTCCCGCATCATCAACGATTTTGAAGAAAAACGCACAGAGATCCTCGTCGGCACCCAAATGGTGACCAAAGGCCTCGATTTTGAAAATGTGGGCGTGGTGGGCGTGCTTAGTGCCGACCAGTTGTTGCAGTTCCCCGATTTTCGGGCAAGCGAGCGGGCTTTTCAACTGATGGTGCAGGTGAGCGGTCGCGCCGGACGCAAGCACAAGCGCGGCAAAGTGCTCATTCAAACCTTTAATACGGCACACCCGGTGCTGCGCGAGGTTTTAGACAATGATTTTACCACTTTTTTTGCGCGGGAAATCCGGGAGCGCCACGAGTTTAAATACCCACCGTTCAGCCGGCTCATCCGCATCACACTCAAGCATAAAAAGCCGGAAGTGGTGAATGAAGGCGGCAAACAGTTCGCCAATTTCCTGAAAGCGGAATTGGGCGCACGGGTACTGGGGCCCGCCGTTCCTGGAGTAGCGCGGGTGCGCAGTTATTACCTTCTCGATGTGTTGCTCAAATTAGAACGGGACAGCGCGCTGATTCAACGCGCCAAACACCTGATCGCCGATGCCACCCACCATATTCAGTCGGAAACGGGGCTTTCCGGGGTTCGGGTGAATGTGGATGTGGATCCGTATTGAGGGGCCGTAAATCAATTTGTCTTTCGGGTACTCGTCATCATTTTACAAGTCTTGAAAACGCCTTCCCGGTTTTCTATGGCAATCTGATACAAATAATTTGCCGGCGCCAGCCCAAGGGCGCTCAGGTTAATGGCGGCTTTGTGAAAGCCTGCGGAGAGTTTGCCTTTTTCAATTTCCGCGACCTTGTTTCCGGCTATGTCCCATAACTCAAACTTCACGTCAGCGGCGTTTTTCAGCTCGAATGGAATGGTGGTTTCGTTGGAAAACGGATTGGGGTAATTTTGTTCTAAAACGACCTGCTTCGCGGTTTCTTTTTCAATATTGCTGACGCCAACCACGCCAGTTCCCTGGATGGTAACTTCCAGATTACTGTCGTAACCGCCCGTTTGGGCATTCGGTGTCAGGGTGGCCAATTGCAAGTCGTAGCCATTCGAAAAGATATTGTCCGTACCGGGGGTCAGCGGGTCGGGGCCTTTGGTATAGACCGCAGCGTTGGCTGCATAAATGGCGTTGACGGTGTTGTGGTCGAACGTCAACTGGGAAATGGCGGCGTAGGATGAGCTGACGTAAACCTGAAAATGGATATGGCAGACGCGGCCCGGATACCACCCTGGAACGATGGTGATGAATTCCACTTCGCCGTTTGCATCGGCCATTTGGTAGCCGCGCAGGTACGTAAAAGCCGACTGCGATCCGTATCCGGAATAATTGCCGTCTTTGTCGCATTGCCAGATGTTCACGCGGACGTTGGGCATCGGCTCGCAATTGGCAAGCCCGATGATTTTCATCTTTAAATTCAACTGCGTAC
>JBJXFD010000209.1:0-4960 GCA_046153985.1 Saprospiraceae bacterium | reverse complement strand
TGGTCCAGTCCCACCGGTGCCAGCCGCCCCAGGTTCCCCAGTCGTCGCCTACGCCGTTGGGGCTGAGGCCCTGAGTGCCATCGCCGGGGTTGTGGGCGGACGGATCGAGCCGATGGTTAAAAAACCCCGGAAATGAGACATCGGAGCGAAAATGGAATTCTTCATAAACGACGTTCTCCAGGTTGGTTTGCTGGGTCGGACCGAGGCCAAAAGCCCAGTGGTCGTTCGGGCCGCCGATGTCGTGGTCACGTTCGCTCCAGAACAGGTTCATGCCCATACCCAAGGAGTCGGCAATGCGGTAGTTTTCCACCACGTAAGCATCCCAACGCATAACGCCGTTGTCGTCGGTTTTTCCGTGATAAGAGCGCAGGAGCGGCAGGTCACGTTCGGGAGAGCAATTGTCAATTAAGTTGAATGCTTCCCTAAGCTCGACTGTTTCACCAGCCCTGTTGCGCAGGTTGGTGGGCGAGCTTTGGTTGGCGAATCCAAAAGCGGAGGGGATATCATCACCCGGACCATCAAACCCATTGTTAAAGACAGTAGCCGACGCATAGTGGTTTGGATAAACTTTAGCCATTGCGGTCGTTCCAGCCGCACCCATGCTGTGGCCGTTGATGTTGATGCGATTGGGATCAACATTTAAGCGTCGGACTAACCATTGATCAATCCAGATATAGCGCCGTTGGGTATAGTTGATGACCGTATCCGTTTCAGTCGGCACATTGTCGGTGGTGAACGGGTTGTAGTTTTTACGCCAGCCGAAATGCCAGCTCGGTTGACCCAAATTTGGCGGATTGATTCCCTTGTAGCCGATGAGGTCGTCGTTGTGCGCCACTAAGATGCCTTGTTCCGGACGAAGCCCAACAATGGCCCGCGAACCAGCTAAAGACTGGGTTGCGATGCCCCCACCGCCGTGCAGCCAAATGGTTGCCGGAACGCCTCCTGTGGTATCAAGCCCCATAGGCACGCTTACCATAAACAAGCTCGGCATCCCATTTTTGGCCTGGTTGGCCATAATGGGGAAGTCGGGCCGGCCCTCCCAGTGGTTTTGCCGACCATCGGCCCACATATTGAAAACGAGGCAGTTATAGCCGGCTGCGAATGGCGAAGGGAAAACCGCTTGCAAATGGCATTCCACAGGATCTACAATCGGGTTGTACAGAAACTGCACTGGGTTTGTCGGGCTGTTCACACCAGGCGTGACGGTCGTTTCACCCCAGGGCGCCACGGCAAAATACAGGGCGCCGGCCTGGTGCGGCGTAGCGACAAACAAACCCTCATTGAGCGCCAACTGGTAGGTTCCGCCTTGCCCGTCAGGAATGCGAAAAGTAGTAGTCGAGTCTAATTGTGCTTTCAGCGCAGCCGCCCCGTATTCCAAACTGAACAAACGCCCGATCAGCTGGGCGTCGGCGGTATTGGTGAACGGCGTTGGTTTGACATAAATGGCATACGTTTCAGGAAGGGGCGCCGAAACTTCCCAAACGATCCACACCTGCCCGTCGGCGTACCAGCCGCGGACGTTGGTTTGGGCATCGAGGTTAGAGACAAATACGAACAAAAAAAAGGTCAAAAGGATGGTAATTCGTTTTTCCATAATGCAAAGCTGGTTGGTGAAATAATGGCAAAACAGCCTACGGCAGGCTTTAGAACTTGTATCAGGAGTCGCTTGCGGGTTGGACTACCCTTTATTTGAAAAGTTTATTTGAACCTGCTGTTTCAAATAAGAGCGCCGGCCCCTTTAAGATTTCCAAAAAGTTGCTTATTTTTGTTTTACTACAAAATTCGCTGTGGCAAAACCTGCCCCCCCGGGTAAAGAAAAATATTTTACTTTCACGCTTACACCCGTTCGCACAGTGACTGTCTTTAGAGCACGGTAACCATGCTATGACTGCCCGTTATCGGCCAATGATTACAAGAAAGAATCAGTAGTATGGAATCGTTGCAAACACACGAGATATTCATCAAAGCCAATTAGAACACTATGAAATCTATAATCCTGATTATCAATGGCTTGTTTTTGTTGATAATGATTGCCACAGTCTTGTTGAACAGCTCCAGGCGGAGGCGGAAGCAATTAGAAAAAGAGCTGCAATTTAGCAAAGGACGTTGGCAATTAGCGCTGGAAGCCTCCCAGGAAGGCGTCTGGGATTGGGACATCGAAAAAGGCGTCGTTTTTTATTCTCCCCGCTGGGAGGAAATATTCGGTTTTAAACCCGGCGAAGCTCCGCCAACTCAAGAAACTTTTACCTCCCTTGTTCACCCGGATGAACTTGAAGAGGTCGTCGAAGATATCCGCCGTTGCCTCCGCAGGGAAATCCCTTTTTACAAAAAAGAAATCAGGATGTTTCACCGGGATGGAACGCCGATCTGGACTTTGCGAAGCGCTTCTGTCATTTTCGATAAAGCAGGAAACCCGGTGCGGATGATTGGTACGACCATAGACATTACCGAAAGAAAAAATGCCGAAGCCGCCTTGTTGCAGAGTGAAACCCGCCTTAAACTCCAGATCGAGCGGATGCCCATTGGACTCATTGTTTGGACCACAGATTTAAGGGTTATGTCCTGGAATCCTTCCGCAGAGTCTATTTTTGGTTACACCGCACAGGAAATGCTTGGGGAACACCCCTATGGGTATATCGTTCACCCTGAGGCTCAATCTGTGGTTGATGGCATTTGGCACCGGCTGATGGAAGGGGATAGCACGGCCCATAGCATTAACGACAACATGACCAAAGATGGCCGTATCATTACCTGCAAATGGACCAACACGCCAATTCGGAGTGAAAA
This sequence comes from Saprospiraceae bacterium, assembly GCA_046153985.1. Taxonomy (GTDB): domain Bacteria; phylum Bacteroidota; class Bacteroidia; order Chitinophagales; family Saprospiraceae; genus JABWAJ01. Next base: position 2,173 of record JBJXFD010000209.1, on the reverse strand, counting down.
TGGCCGGGTTACTTCGGTAATTTCCATGATCGAAGAGATCACCGAACGGATAAATGCAGAAGAAATGGAATCCCGGCGAAATTCTGAAATCCTGCGGCACCAGCAAATCCTGCTCCAATTGAGCAGTTTACCGCTGAATATGGAATTTGATGAAAAACTAAAGCAAATTATCCCACAAGCGGCCCGAACGCTGTCCTGCGAAAGGGTAAGCGTCTGGAGGTTAGAGGAGGCGGCGGCTTCAATTACGACCGAATTTGTCTACAACCTGAGTACAGATAAATTTTTGCCTGGCTTAACGCTCCATCGAAGAGATTATCCCGGTTACTTTTCCTGCCTCAACCAAAATGCGCATATTGTTGCAAATGACGCCCATAAACACCCTTGTACTTCGGAATTTTCGGCGGGTTATCTGACCCCTTTGAACATTTCGTCCATGCTGGATATACCCCTGCAGGAAGGAGATCAGGTGGTTGGGGTTATTTGCCATGAACATGTGGGGCCGCCAAGAATTTGGACGGAGAATGAACAGGGATTTGCCAGATCCATTTCGAATATCATATCGTTGGCTTTAGAAAGTGAAAAACGGAGGAAAGCGGAAGAAGGACTGATTAAAAGCCAGCAAAATTTTGAGGAAGCGCAGGCTATTGCGCATGTTGGAAGCTGGGATTACGACCTCGCCACCGGGAACTTAGTATGGACGAAAGAAATGTTCAGTTTGTTCGAAATGGAAAACCACCCGCCGGAAACCCTGTACGAAACTTTCCGAAGTAAAATTCACCCGGACGACTTAGCCCAATTAGATGAAAACATCCAGCGGGCGACAGAATACGGGGAAACTTATGAGATGCTGGAGCGCGTTGCACTCCGGGATGGTTCTACCCGATACCTGTCCTGTATTGGCGAACCGGTGAAAGATGCATCTGGCAACATTGTCGGGCTACGGGGAACCAGTCAGAATATTACCCCGCACAAACAGGCTGCATTGGCCAAATCGGAGTTTCTCTCCACCATGAGCCACGAGATCAGAACGCCGATCAATGGCGTCATCGGCCTTGTCAATATGCTGATGGAGGAAAACCTGACAGATTTGCAAAGGGAATACGTAAATACCCTGAATTTTTCAGCGCAGCACTTAGCCACCATTGTCTCCGATATTCTTGATTTTTCAAAAATAGAAGCCGGGAATTTAAGTTTAGAAAAAGTTCATTTTAATCTTAAAGAAGTATGTGAAAATGTTTTTAAATTATTTAAAAACAAAGCACAGGAAAAAAGCCTCGAATATTATTTTACCCCCGCCTCACTTGTAAATTGCACACTTTACGGGGACGTTTCCCGACTCAATCAAATCCTCGCCAACTTGCTTTCTAATGCCGTTAAATTTACAGAAAAAGGAAGGGTTGATTTTAGATATACCATAAAAGAAGACACCCCGGAGGCCGTCACCCTGCTATTTTCCATAAAAGATACAGGAATTGGAATCCATGAACTCGAACAGGAAAAGATTTTTGAGTATTTCTCTCAGGCAAACGAGCGTATATCCAGAAATTATGGCGGCACAGGGCTGGGGCTAACCATTTGTAAAAGATTGGTAGAAATACAGGGCGGCAAAATATTTGTGGAAAGCAATGCCGGCCAGGGTTCAATATTTACAGTGGAATTAACTTTTGAAAAAGTCATTCATTCTGCAGATTCGAACGCTAAAAATTCAAGTTTAACCGATGCGTTGTCTGAATCGCTGTCGGGTATGAAAATTTTAGTGGCGGAAGATCACCACATCAATGCGATGGTCCTGGTTCACCAGTTAGAAAAATGGCAGGTAGCCTGCACTTTGGTGAACGACGGAAAAGAAGCCGTTGAGCGCTTAGAAAAGGAACATTTCGACGTCGTCCTGATGGACATCTGGATGCCCAATATGGATGGGATACAAGCTTTGAAAGCCATCCGCAGCATGGATCGCGAAAGCGTGCCCCAAACGCCTGTGATCGCATTTACCGCAGACGCTTCGCTTGATTCCATTCGCGGATTCCTCGAAAACGGATTCGACGATTGCATCACCAAACCTTTCAATCCGAAAAGCCTGTTCCGTATCCTGAAAAAGTACGATGCGCGGCCCTTACCTTTTCAACAACTTAAACCCGATTTCGCGGCCCTGCCCCTGGAACATTGCCAGATT
>JBJXFD010000208.1:0-4257 GCA_046153985.1 Saprospiraceae bacterium | reverse complement strand
TGCAGCAGCAGAATTTCCCGAAACCCAACACGCCGCAGTGGCTGCGCCTGACGCGCACCGGCAACGTATTCCTGGGCGAAACGTCTGTTGACGGCGTGAACTGGGATTTCACATTCACGGTGACTATGATCTTGCCAAGCTGCATCGAAGTAGGTCTGTTTGCGCAAAGCATCAACGTCAATACGACGACGACGGCGGTCTTCAGCAACATCATGGGCGTGCCGACGACACCGCCAATTCCTTTGTTGGTGGATGGCAGAACCGGTAATGTGGAAACTCAGGAAGTGCTCAGCCTCTTCCCCAACCCGGCCAGCGATGAGATCAACGTGAAAATGGAAGCCTTCTACGGCAAAAATGTTACGATCTCTGTGCAAAACCAACTCGGCCAGGTCATGCTCCAGCGCGACATTGACGAGGTACAGGACGCTACCGAACGCATCGAATTGACGAACCTGCCTTCAGGCATCTACACCCTGACGCTGCGCACTGCCGGACAAGCGCCGGTGAGCAAGCAGTTTATGGTGGGAAGCGCGAGGCCGTAAGGTGTTCGTTGCTCGTTGTTGGTTGATCGTTGTAGGTTAACAACTTCAACCAATTCAACAAAAAAGGGGTGGTCGCAAGAGCGGCTGCCCCTTTTTAAATAAATTCGATCGTTACTTGAAACAAAATTGCCCCTTGCCTTTTGCCTCTTGCCTCTTTACTATGATACGGGTCTTACAAAATCCGATTACCTTTGCAGCCATCTTTTAAATCCAAACCTGACAAAACATGACACGTTTTTTCTTTTGCTGCCTGATGGCAGGCGCGCTGCTGACGGCAAATGGTTGTAAAGATGAAGACCAGGGTGAAATAGACCGGGCCATTATTCTGAACTACATCGCCGACAACAACCTAACGGCAGTCGAACATGAATCGGGTATCTTCCACGTCATTACCGTGCCTGGCACTGGCGGAAGCCCAACGTTATCCTCAAACGTAAAGGTCAAATACAAAGGGTATTTTACGGACAATGTCACATTCGACGAAACGACCGGTAACAACACCATCGAATTCCCATTGGCAAACCTGATCGAAGGCTGGCAAATTGCCATTCCGCTCCTGCAAAAAGGCGGCAAAGGCACGTTCCTGATTCCTTCTGAATTGGGCTATGGTGGTAACCCACCTCCGGGTCTTCCGTCTAATGCCGTGCTGATTTTTGACATTGAGCTGGTTGATTTTAATTAGTGTCTGTCTTTATAGTCCGATAGCTGCGTTATATTTTGCCCCAAAATCGGTCATTTACGTTAGTAAACTCCCGTTTTTGGGGCAAAATATGCCTTGCTCTCGAACTCTAAAGAACAGACACCAGACTAAATGGACGGATACAAATACCCCTCATTAAAATTCATATTCCCATGAAACATTCAATTCTGTTTACCCTATTTTTGCTGACTACCTGCATCAGCTTCGGGCAGCAGGCATTTTCCGCTAAGGACTACTTTCCCAACCAATTGGGCGATTCGCTTCAATTTGCGAATGCCTTAGGCGAAAAATTGCCGCCGTATATCCTGGCCTGGAGTACAAGAGAAGCGTTTAAAGGCGATACCCTGACCGTGCGCAGCGAAAACACAGGCGACTCCCGGCTGGAGGAATACCTGCCCGGCAAAGGGCTGGCTGTTTTCAAAATCATGCTGAAAGAAGGCCAGGAATTGTTGCTGGAGCGCCCGGTTATCCTCATCCCCGACAGTGTGCGCCAGTGGCAGACCTATAAAGACGCTGTGCCTTATACGCTGGTTGAAAAAGGCGTCAAAAAAGGAAGTGGCACCCAAAGTTTTGAAGTAAAAGTAGAAGGCGGCGACTCGGCTAAAACACCCTATTTCAACTTCAGTGAATGTTTGGTGATCCACACCACCTCCGAACGGAAAGACGGCACGACGGGCACCGTACGCGGCTACAAACTCAAAGAGTGGTACGCCAAAGGCATCGGATTGGTGAAAGTCGTTGGAGAACACTACTGGAAAAATGCACAGGGCAAACCGGTGAAGGCGCCGGTGAAAATGGCCGCCATCCTCGATCGGGCGTTGGTGAATGGGGAAGAGATTGGGAAGTAGGGGGGGGTGGTTATTGGTTATTGGTTATTGGTTATTGGTTATTGGTTATTGGTTATTGGTTATTGGTTACTGGTTATTGGTGCTGTTAGCCTCGAAGTCAGGGGTATAGCACGAACTTGCGCTTTCATATATGTTAAATAATATTATTTGTTTGTTTTGTTGATTTTATTAAAACAAAATTGTTTTAATTTCTTACCTTCGCGCTGAGGGCTTGTTGGGGTGTTTCCAACCTGCTCTTGAGAATTCACCATACTTTTTAAACAAACAAAAACAGCTTATGAAAGCCTTAAAAATTGGCGGGATCACCCTGCTGGCCCTGCTGGGCATTGGCCTTATCCTTTCTCTTATTGCTCCTAAAGAAATGTTGGTAGAACGTTCCATTGTCATTGCGGCGCCCCGGGAAGTCGTTTTCAAAGAAGTGGCCACTTTTGAGAAACGCAACGCCTGGTCGCCCTGGATGAAACTCGACCCGAACATGAAACTCGAACGCACTGGAGAAGACGGCACGGTAGGCGCCATCTCAAAATGGGAAGGCAACGATCAGGTTGGCACAGGGCAGGAAGAATTTATTGCCATCACGCCGAACGAACGCGTAGAAAGCAAACTGACTTTCCTCGAACCCTGGGAATCAAAAGCCGATGCCTGGGTACGCCTCGCCGATGCGGAAGGCGGCACTAAAGTAACCTGGGGCATCAAAAGCCCGATGCCGATGCCGATGAACATTATGGCGCTGTTTATGGACATGGACGCCATGATGGGCAAGGATTTCGAGTCCGGCCTGGCTGATTTGAAAGGCATTGCAGAAAAAGCAGCAGCCAGCACACCCACCGCCAATTACGACGTAATGAAGGTGGACATGCCTGCGCGCTGGTTCATCGCTTTGCGCGAAACGGTTGCCATGGACCAGATTGCAGCGAAATATGCGGAATACCTGCCTAAGATTTACGAAGCTGTGACCAAAAAAGGAATCACACCCGACGGCATGCCTTGCGGCTTGTTTTATTCCTGGGATGAGGAAAGCAAAAAAACGGATATGGCTTTTGCCATTCCGGTGAAACCCAAATTAGAAGTGCCTGGCTATAAAACGATTGACTTACCTGCCGGAACGGTTTTGGTAGTTGACTATTACGGCCCGTACGAAGGTACCGCCGCCGCTCACATGGCCTTGGACGCCTACATCAAAGCAAATGGATTAAAGGCAGGGGCGCCTGCGGTCGAGCAGTACGTCACCGACCCGGCAACTGAACCAGACCCGAAAAAGTGGCTGACGAAGGTGATGTATCCGCTAGAATAAGCGTACTTGCCTGGGAAACCTCGGCGTGTTTAAAATTTCGCGGAGTTTCACGGAGTTAAAAGGAGTCTCACGGAGTCTTTACATCTAACTCTGCGAAACTCCGTGTTTACTCTGTGGAACTCCGCGTAAATTTTAGATAGTGTACTGCCTTCCTTCCCCTACACCATATTACCGGAATTGAGTCTCGAAACACCAAATGCTCCCATAGTTCCGGACATAGCTATTTATCCCAAGTTCAAAATTGATGTGCACCACGATACGATAAGACGTAAAGACCTTTAAAAAAAATAAAATCACACCAATGTGGAAAGTTTCCACATCCATCGTTAATAAGTTTTAACACCTGTTACCCGCAATTCCTTTTAGCTTTGTAGGCGGACGAAGACCATCGGTCAGCGCAACCAGCGACTCAGAGTTTGTTTGAAATTTGAACAAACTTTTATAAAAAAACAGCAAACTACACGGAGCAATACCCACAGACTATGGCCGAAACGAACCAGCCTTCCAAGACGAACACCGGGATGCGCAATACTTCCAAAAAGCGCGGGGAAGACCTGTCGAACTACGTTTTTGGCAAAGTGCAGCCCCAGGCCGTGCCGTTGGAAGAAGCAGTGCTGGGCGCACTCATGCTCGACAAAGAGGCGCTTTCGATCGTGTTGGACATCATTCGGGCGGAGAGTTTTTATGTGGATGCGCACCAGTTGATTTACCGCGCCATGTTGCGCCTGTTTGAGCGCTCGCAGCCGGTGGATTTGCTCACGGTCATGGAGGAGTTGAAAAAATCGGGCGATCTGGAAGCCGTTGGTGGCCCGGCCTATCTTGCAGAACTGACCAACCGGGTGGCTTCCGCAGCCAACATCGAATACCACAGCC
>JBJXFD010000326.1:0-4025 GCA_046153985.1 Saprospiraceae bacterium | reverse complement strand
ATTGAAGACGATTACAAATCCACCGCATCGCAAATAGAAGCGGCCATCACGGAACGCACCAAACTCATTATTTTTTCGTCGCCCTGCAACCCGACCGGTTCGGTTTATACCTATGAAGAACTGGAATCCATTGCTGAAATGCTCGTCCGCCACGAACAAGTGACCATTATTTCGGATGAGATTTACGAATACATCAATTTTTCCGGAAAGCACGCCAGCATCGGCGCTTTTCCACAGGTGAAAGACCGCACGGTTACGATAAATGGTTTTTCAAAAGGATTTGCCATGACGGGATGGCGGTTGGGCTATATCGGCGCACCCGCCTGGTTGGCAAGCGCTTGCAATAAAATGCAGGGGCAGATTACTTCAGGCGCCGCAGCATTCAGCCAGAAAGCGGCTGCTTTTGCCTTGAGCTCGGACATGACGCCAACTTGGCAGATGCGGGATGCGTTTCTGCGTCGCCGCGAATTGGTGACTGGTTTGATGAAAAAAATCCCCGGTATGAAAGTGAATCACCCACAAGGTGCATTTTACGTTTTCCCGGACATCAGCGCTTTTTTTGGAAAAACGGACGGCAAAATGTTGATTCGCGATGCGGATGATTTTTGCGAATATTTGTTGCACAACGCCTATGTCGCAGCGGTGAGCGGCGCGGCTTTTGGCGCCGACAATTGCTTCCGTATTTCTTACGCCACTTCTGACGAAAAACTCACGGAAGCCATTCGCCGGATTGCCGAAGCGCTGGGAAAATTGAGGTAACAATTGCAAATATTATTTGGTGCATGCGCGACAATCTGAACAGGTTGCCGCGCATTTGCATTTTATAAAAATATTTATTCCAAATGCTGCAACAATAACCGCACTAACCGTATTTTTGACACTTATTTATAGCATTTTTCCTGTCTTGTTACCAGTCATTCCTGACCACACCTTTCCCAAACCAACTAAACGGAAGGCATTATTTTTTCTGGGGTATTCACCTTGGAAATGTGACTGGCAATTTTTAAAACATTGAAGATGAATAGACTGAGACGCGCTTACCGGGCAGGCTTGTGGTTTGGCTTGTTTTTTCTAACAGCTTATGGTGTAAACGCACAGGATTTTATGATGCAAGGCTGGTATTGGGATTATCCCAAACCCAATTGCAATAACTATGTAGGCCCTTCAATTGCCACCGAACTGGCGGGCAAAGCAGCTGCGCTGAAAAACGCCGGGTTTACCATGCTTTGGCTGCCACCCATGAGCAAGGCCAGTTTTGGCGATTGCAGCAACGGCTACGACCCGAAGGATTTATACGACTACGGCCAGGTTAGCGGCCAAACGGGTTTGGGCACGGGCGCTCAGGTCTCCACCCTCCTCGGTGCATTGGGGGCTAACGGCATTATTGCCGTTGCCGATGTCGTCTACAACCATCGAGATGGCGGAAACTATGAAGATAACCCAGCCGTGCGCAACTACGTCATGAACTTCCCGCCGGCAGGGTGCAATGGCACGGCCACTCCTTATCCCGTAAACGGAAAGGTGCGGTATCGCCTGCCTTTGGGCGGCAGCAGCGGCAATGGCGCTGGGAACTATTATTTCAAATTCAGTTCCGCTTCTGCCAATGGCGGGTTTAACGGGCGACCCTATAAATTGTATTTCCGGACGTTGAATACCGTACATAGCTCAGATACAATTAATGAATTTGAACCGAATGGCGGAGCGGATTGTAATCCGGATCAACCCAACAATCAAATACATTTAGGCCGCGATATTTTTGCCAACCAGGAAATCGGGTCCTGCAACACTGACGAGTTCTACCTTGCGCTTAGCGCCGGTGACTTCCTGTCAACCGGCGATAATTTAGAGATATACATCGAACAAGTGGGAGGCGGCGGTTCCGGTATTGACCAGCGACCATACGGGATTTGGTCGGGCTCCCGAAGTATGGATATCATCAACGACCTGGCTTTGCAAACGCGAACTAATTACGCCGGTATGCCCAGCGGAGAAGGCGCGATGAATTACCTGAATTTCAAACCCAATGGCGTCAACTTTACCTGCATGACCGGCGATCAGGAGTATCCCTACTTTTTCTTCGACGTGGAGCAGGGGCATTTCAGCACCCAAACCGCTTACAACGACTGGACGAAATGGCTCATGAACACCGTCGGCATCGGCGGTTTGCGCATGGACGCGGTGAAACATTTCCCGGCTTCGTTTGTAGGGCAACTGATCAATTCACTATACAGCAGTTCTCCCAGCATTCGGCCTGCTATGGTGGTGGGAGAACATTTTACCTCGAATGCGGGCGTACTGGCCGGCTGGGTAAATGAAGTGAATTCCTATTTAAGCCAGCCGGTTAAGGATGCCATCAAAGTAAGGGCTTTTGATTTTGACCTGCGCGACAATTTGCGGGTCGCTTGTGAATCCATCGGGTACGATGTGCGCAATATCTTCAATGTCGGGATGCGGAATGGCGCCGGCGCCAGCCCCTTTTCGGTGGTGACGATGATCAACAACCATGATTTTCGATACCAGGATGTGTACCATGACGTTAGCCCGATGCTTGGGTATGCTTACATTCTCACCAACAATCAGGTCGGCTTGCCCTGCGTTTTTTATCCTGATTATTATGGCGCTACGCTCAAGATGGACAACAATGTCATGCTGACGGTGCCTTCGCTGAAAAGCGAAATAGATGCGTTGATCAGCGCGCACAAAGCGTATATCTTCGGCGCTAACCAAATAGATTACCTGAGCCGGTTTTCGACGCCTTATCATCAAAGTTTTACAGCCGGGGGCGCTTCCACTACGCTTTTTTACCAGATCATCAATACTTCTACGGGGCGCAACGTGCTGGTTGCCATCAATTTTGCAGGAACGCAGCTGACTGCTACCCATGGCGTGAACACCAGCGGCCCGGGCCTCAGCAATGGCGACGAGCTCCTGAAGGTTGCCGGTTCAGCCGGTGCAAGCGCCAGCGTCAGCGTTTCCAACGGGCGGGTAAACCTCACCGTGCCTGCGTTCGGGTACGCGGTTTGGACGGGTGTAAGTGTCCTCCCCCTTGATTTACTTGCCTTTGAGGTGGAACCGGAGGATAAGCAGGTCGCCCTCCAATGGACATCGGCCAACGAAGTTGATTTTGCAGGCTACGACGTACAGCGGTCTTTAGATGGAACGCATTTTGAAAAAATTGGCTGGGTCGCTGCCGCGGGAACGCCGGATGGAACAACGCGTAGCTATCATTTTCAAGATAAAAATCCTGTATTCAACAAACCACTCTACTATCGTTTGCGCATGCTCGACCTGGATGGTACGGTCGAATTTTCGCCACTCCGTTCGGTTACCCTCAAAAATGAACAAGAAGTGCTGTTGTTCCCTAATCCGACAACCGGCAGTTTTTGGTTGAAATTTCAGCACCCAACGGCTGAAAATACCTGGATAGAAGTGCGCGATGCCCTTGGACGTTCTGTTTTATCAGAAGCATTGGAAGCTGGCGCTTTACAAAAAGAAGTGAATATCGCAGCCCAACCTGCCGGAATTTATTCTGTCATGATCAAAACAGAAGGGCAAGTGATCTGGAGTAGGTCTGTTCAACGGCGTTAGTTACTTTATGACACAGAGTTTCACGGAGGAACACGGAGTTTCGCTGAGTTAGGTGTAAAGACTCCGTGAAACGCCGTGTTTACTTTGCGGAACTCCGTGTTATTAAACTTCAATAAGGCTCGCAGCGTGAAGTGTCATTTACAACTCCAGGAGACCATCGGGTAAATCCATGTGCAGAACGGACTGCGCTTCGTCTGCGGTCACAATAAATTGCTCGTTGAGCGGGATCAATATTTCGCGTTTGCGGTAAACAACAACCGCCATCATTTGCTGGGGCATTTCGATGACTTCGTCAATTTTACCTACCAGTCCGTGGGTGGCGTCCTCAATCGTGTAACCGGTAAAGCGTTCATAACCAGGCTCTATGACAATGGTTCGGGCTTCATCGGGCAAAATGTCTTCGCTTCGGAGATAGATATCTTTGTGGTGGAGCAGTT
>JBJXFD010000200.1:0-2975 GCA_046153985.1 Saprospiraceae bacterium | reverse complement strand
ACTCAATTTTAATGCGGTAGGCAAAGTCGTCGAGCCATTTGTTCATTGCCAAATAAGCGATTGGAGAAGCGATGACGATGGAAACAAGCACCAATTTCAGAAAATCTTTGGCCAACAGGCCGGTAATGCCGGCCACGCTTGCGCCCAACACTTTGCGAATGCCGATTTCCTTGTGCCGGCGTTCTACTGTAAAACTGGCTAAACCAAACAGGCCCAGACAAGCGACCACTATGGCAATCAGCGCAAACGCGATGAAAACGCGGCCCTGGCGCTGCTCGGCTTCGTAAAGCTGCCCGTATTGTTCGTCTAAGAAACTGTAGTCGTAAGGAAATTCCGGCAAAAATTGCTGCCAGGTCGCCTGAATATGCGCCAGCGCTTCGGAAGTACGGGCGCCGTCAATTTTGACCGAAATAAAATTGAAAAACGTGCTGTCGCTGGGGATGAAAAAAATCATCGGCAGGATGTCCTGGTGCAGGGATTCAAAGTTGAAATCTTTCACCACCCCGACAATCTGCGCATCGCGGTTGCCATAGTTGATGCGTTTGCCAATGGCTTCTTCCGAAGAAGGAATGCGGAGGTTGCGGATGGCTGCCTCGTTCAGGATGAAGGACGAACGGCGATCCACGCCCTGGTCCGACTGGTAGTTGCGGCCCGCAGCCATATCAATATCGTACAGCGGGAAAAACCGGTGGTCAACAGTCACCATTTTCAGGTCAACCTGGGTGGGTTCCAGCGTGTCGCCATTCATTTGCAACTGCGCGGAGCCGAAGCTGTCCAACAAGCGGCCAGAGGGCAGGCGCGAACTGCGCGTCGCATTTTTGATGGTTGGATTGGAGGTGAGTTCGTTGTAAAAAGCGTCGTATTTTTGAGACAGCGGGTTGTAGAAATTCAGCGTCACCACCTGGTCTTTGTTTAAACCCAAGCTTTTGGACTGCATGAATTTCAATTGATTAAACACTACCAACGTCGCAATGATGAGGATCAGGGAAATAGAAAACTGGCTGATTACCAAAATTTTGCGCAAGCTAATGCCCCCGCCTGATTGGTCTTCAGCCGCATTGCCCCGGATCATTTTCAACGGCTTCAACCCCGACAGGAAAAATGCCGGATAGGCGCCCGCCAGCAACCCGGTTGCCAATGCCAGCGCACCCGCTGCTGCCGCAAACCCGCCGATTTGGGAATAAGAAACGCTCAATTCCTGACCAAGCAATTTGTTGACGGCAGGCAGCATCAGGAACGTTAGCCCGCAAGCCAGAACGACGGCAGAAAGCGACAACACCACGGCTTCGCTGAGGAACTGCCCGACAATTTCCCAGCGGTAGGCGCCCACGACTTTTCGGATGCCAATTTCTTTGGCGCGCGTAGCTGAGCGGGCCGTAGACAGGTTCATGTAATTTACGCAGGCAATCAACAGCACAAACAAGGCGATGGCTGCAAAAATATACACCCGTTTGATGTCCCCGTTTTCCTCCAATTCTGAATCGAGGTGCGATTTCAGGTGAATGTCGGTGAGCGGCATCAGGTGCAGGCTGGTAAAGGTGGAAGGCTTTGGCATGCCGTTGGCCGTTGCCATCGAACCCATCACTTTGTCTAAAAAAGCCGGAAACTGCGCTTCTAACTGGGTGGCATCGTATTTTTCCGGCAAAAGTAGAAATGTGGAAAAGGAGTTGTTGCCCCAGTTGGTTTCCAATTGCTGTTGCCCGTATACATTGGTGTCGCGCATGGTGGCGAACGACGCCAAAAAATCGGGGTGAAAATGCGAGTTGTAGGGAAAATCCTTATAAACGCCCGTCACTTTAAGGTCCATAATGTCATTGGCGCGCAGCACCTGGTTGACGGGGTCTTCGTTACCAAATATTTTCTTCGCTGAGGTTTCACTCAGCAACACGGTGTACGGCTCCTCCACGGAAGCAATGCTGCCCTGAACTAAAGGAATATCAAACATGCGGAAGGCTGCCGGCTCCACAAAAAAGAACTCTTCTTCTAAAAAAAGCTGATCTCCTTTGCGCAGCGATGCGTTGGTTTGCAACATCCGGGTCGCTTCTTCCACCACTGAAAATTCGTTTTTCAGCAACGGCCCAAAAGGCGGCGCCAGGTGTCCGAGGTGCAACTGCATGGTGCCGTTTTTGTTCCTGAATTCCCTCGAAACCCGCCAGATCCGATCCGCTTTGGCATGATAGCGGTCGAAGCTCAGTTCGTTGGCAATATAAATACCAATGAGCAGGCAACAGCTCAATCCTACGGTTAGTCCGAACAGGTTAATAAAGCTAAAGCCTTTGTATTTTAATAAGTTGCGAAACGCGAGGATCAGGTTGATTTTAAACATGTCTGGGTGATTTTTCGTAATCGGAGATCAAAAATTACAAGCATCTCTTCCCGCTTTCTGGCAGAACAGCGACCAATTCAACTAATTTAACCAATTCAACTAATCTACATTTACACGCCAGCCAGGAGCAAACTGCGTTGCACGGCCCAATCCTCTTTGCGTACAAAAGTGATGGGCACAAACTCGTCGCTTGGCGCGCCGATGTAGTACAACTTCCAATCGGGATCGTAGTCGTTCAGCATGTGCTGGATGCAGGTGACGCGGTCGCCTTCCATGCCCGCACAATCCGACCAGCGCAGCAGTTCCACACGGTAATGCAGTTGCTGACGTTCCCCATTGATCGTCACTTCAATTTCGATGTCCTGCTTGCCGGGAACCGAAGGAATGGGTATTGCAATGTATGCCATAATGCGTTCGTTTTTATAGCTTTAAAAATGATCTCTGCTGGTGCGGGGCTCCGCCTACAGCTGTCTGGAACCTTGCCGAAGGCAAATCTGCCGATCGGATTTAGTACCGCAATCCGCGTCATCCGCGTCATTTGCGTTATCCGCGTTCCTAAAAAAGCCTCAATTGGAACGCGGACGACGCTGAGAACGCTGAGAACACGGAAGAAAAGCTGTGTTCCACAGCGTTCCAGACAGCTGTGGGC
>JBJXFD010000193.1:0-5563 GCA_046153985.1 Saprospiraceae bacterium | reverse complement strand
TAACATTTCTGTATCGAGGTGTTTTTCCTGGCCATTCATAAAAAACTCCTGAATCGGCCTGCCCTGTGCATCCCATACCGAAATCATGACTTCAGGAGCAGCATTTCCGTTTTGCCAAATGCGCAGCCGCTGGCCAACCTGAATGGGATTAGGCGAAACCTGCAATTCCCAGTTTCCATCCGGAGTAGTTGTTGCATTGATGAAACTGACTTCAAAATTTAACAAGTGCTCACAATCGTTTGCATCCAAAATAGCTAATTCGTACAAACCCGGCGCCAGGCCACTGAGCGAAGCCGAAGTGTCGCCGGTATTCCAAAAGAAGCGATAAGGCGGTGTGCCGCCGTTGATCAGATCGAGCACGATGCTGCCATCCGCGGCATTGAATGCCGAAGCGTTGGCGGTTACAAAAGAAGCTTCTATCGCTTCCGGTTCTGAAAGTTGCACAGAAATGGTATCGTTGCACCCCATGGCGTCAGTGATGCTGAAGTGGTAGTTGCCGGCAGGGAGATTTTCATGGCCTTCGCCGGTTTGTCCGGTGGCGGTTTGCCAGGCGTAGTAGTAAGGCGCATTGCCGGTAAGGCCCATAAAAATACTGCCATCATTGCCGTCGGGGCACGAAACCGCAGCCACTGCCACCGAATCAATGCGGTAGGCGTGCCGCTCATAAGCGCCCATATCCACGAGGCTGTCCAAGATGCGCGGGTTGCCGTCCAAGTCTGTCAGGATGTCTTCCAGGCCGTAGTTTGTGCCGGCATTCACAGCAGGCGAGCAAGCCGCTACGCGAAAATCGCCATTCAATGTATCCAAAAAAGCAGGCCAGGTTGCGAAGATGTTGCCTGCGCTACAGGCTACGTCGCCGCCAGGAAGGTCACAGTCGGGCGCACTGATGAGGTTGTGGTGGAGGTTGTAACTGTGCAGGGTGGAACTGGCCAAAGTACCGTTATAAAAAATGCGGCCGATTGACGCCTCTGGTTCCCAAAAAATGGAATTGGATACTTCCATTTTGTTGTAATAAGTAGAATCGTTGAAATTCCCACTCCAGTTTTTGGCGATGGGAAAACCACCATTTCGATAAAAAGTGCAGTTTTGAACCAAGGCATCCGCAACGCCGAACGCCCCGTTAACTAAGCCTATTGTGCCGTCGTTATAGGAAAACTCCGTATTCTTTACCGTTAATGTGCTTTTGATAGGTTGTGGTGTACCCCCATCCTGAAAACCACGAAAATAAATAGAAGCGGCACCTCCCAGAGGAGATTCGTTGCCTGAAAAACGACAATGATCTACTTCCAGAATGGCTGTTGAATTACTGTTATTCTGAAAAAAAATACCCCCGCCTTCGTACACGCTATAATTTTGAATAAACGAAGAGTGGGATAAAATAACCGAGCAGTGGTTGCTTAAGTTATTGTCTATCAGAATGGCTCCACCGGTATCATTCAAACCTCTGTTTTTTTTAAAAACAGTATGGAATATTTCCACGCGATGGTCGTCATATCCCGCTGGATAATGGCCTATAATTACCATTGTAAAAGCACTGCCACTATTCCCGATATTTTCCTCAAAAGTACAGCTATTTATATGCATGAAACTACCCTCAAAAGGGGTTTCAAAAAAAACAGCTCCTCCACTTGATATAGCTGTATTGTGATAAAAATTTGTATAGTAAAAAGTGTTGGCATTCCCTCCATCAAAAAAATAAATCGCTCCGCCCACTTGCGCCGAACGATTGTATCCAAAATTACAATTCCGAACAGCAAAAGCCCGATCCGGATGGCTGATGCCTTTTTTATAAATAGCCCCGCCTGCTGAGGGCGCCCGGTTGTACTCAAAAGTACAATTTTCAAGAATCGGATCCGCTGAGCGCCCATCCGCAGTGCCGTCGCAGTACATGGCCCCGCCATTTTTGCCCACATTAAAGATAAAGCGGCAGTTGCGGATACGCGGATTGGCATGGGGCAGGGTGGCAATGGTGCCCACATACATGCCACCCCCTTTGTCCAAATGGCCGGAATAAGCCCCTCCATCAGGGTGGATGGCCTGCCCCCGCGTGATGGTAAAGCCGTCAAGTACCGTGGTGCTGTCCGTTCCCAGCGAAAAAAGCACATGGAAACTGTTGTCGGTGCTGTCGCCGGGCAAGCCGATGTCGCCGCTGAGGATGGTTTCGTAAAGGATGGGGTCGCGCTGGGACGTCAAACATTCTGTCGCATTGAACCCGCCAAGGATCACCACGCCGTTTTTGAGCAGGAAGCGCTTTTCGCGGTCAGTGTCCTCGGTTGGGAAATAAGTGCCTTGCGCCACTAAGATGGTGTCGCCGGCTGTGGCGATAGCGATAGCGTCCTGGAGGTCGCGGAAGGCATTTACCCAGTTGTTCCCATTATTGGCTCCGGTGGCAGCAGCATGTACATAAAGGCGGTTGTTGTCAAAGCAGTAAGCATTGACTTCTCCAAAAAATACGCCGCTTGTGGTGCTGAAGCAGGATAATAAATAGAAGCCTTCGCAAAAGCCATCGCATAGACTGAAGCAATTTGCAGGATAGAAAGGGTGTTCCACACTGCCAATTCCTTCAATCCACTGCATGCAATTGGAAGGCCCCAATGGATGATCTGTGGAACTAAAACCCCATACCCATAAACGCCTGCGCGGCGTACAGTCTATGTATATGATATCCTTTTGGTGAACATATACGGGAGCAGACTCCATGCCACCCCCGCCGAAGCTTTGACCGCACCAAGCCGTATCGCCAACCTCAAGCGAAAAATCATACATGAGGTATTCCGGGTCGGTACAAATCAGGGAGGTACGAAAAAAAACACGGTCTCCTTCTACCCGGTAATATCCCATTGTCCACGTACTTGTGTCCTGTCCGTTAACCGGAACAGCATAACCCCTTGCTTCGCTCCAAGTATATCCGCAAGTCTGGGTGCCAGCTACGGAAAAAACTACTTCTTCTCCGCTACCGGTTTGCCCCCAGGTGTTCATCTGCCATACGGGTTGATCTTGATATTCGGGGAATACCGGTTGCGCGTGAATTGAGTTGTAAAAGAGGAAGATTGAAAAAAATGTAAAGATATGTTTCATGGTATTTAGCTTTTGAGAAAGGAAGAAGCAGTTGAAATGACTTCTCAACTGCTCCTATTTAAAAATTACTGAAGCTTGATGATGTTACCCGTAAAGGTTTCATTTCCAGCGGTAATGATATAAGATAACGTTCCCTGTTGCAGCGCACTCGTATTGGTGAAAACGATGGTCTGCTCGCCGGCACCATAACTACCCGAAGTAGTTAGATAGTTTCCGAATTGATCGAATACCTGCGCACTAACAGTAGCCGCTTCGCCCAACTCAACCTGAAAAGAAATGGAACTTCCGGTCGGGTTCGGATAAACCTGCTCTAATTTATGCCGGATGATGCCGGGAATCAGTTCAAGCTTTAGCGACATTGGGACGATTGCTTCCTCTGTATCTAAAAAAATGCCTGCCAATACATCGTCTTTTATTTCGATGACGCTGCCAATATCGCAAACTGCACCGATTGCTTTGATGTTGATTTTGAACAAGGTTTTCAAATTGCCTTCAAATTTGATCGGGTCGCCTTTTTCGTCTATCCACAGCGTTCGGATTTCTCCATCGGCCAATTGATTGAATCCAAAATGATCTAAGCTGAATGGCGCAATATCGCCCTGGTTTACGCCGATAATTTCCCTGCTCACTCAGGAGGATATGCTGTAAATCAGTATTGTTAACTTGGCTTATCTTACACAAGTAAAAAGACATACCATTAGTGAAATATTCATTGGCGAGTTCAACACTTTCGAATAATTGATACGTGGTATACTCTATCGTATAGTTGGGGTCAGGGTTTCCATTGTCATCATTGATGATATAAACATGTATAGGAATTTCATACTCAATAGTAATCCCACCGGCAGTAGTAGCGCCCATACTAATTTGCTGATAAAAGGCATCGAGTTCTGCATCTGTTCGATCTGGCGTCCCGCAAATTTTTGGCCCATTCACAACGGGCTGACTCAAAAGTAAAAAAGGAGCAAAAAGCGCGAGAAAGAAGAAAGGGGCGACAAGCCGCTTAACATTGTAATTACACGCGTGTGTTTGTGTGCACACATTACCAAACATAAATAATGTTCTCATTAGATAACCTATTTTAAGAATGAAAAAATCGGTTTGTCTCAAAGGGTAGTGATGGCTAAAGTTATGGCATTTTGTTGTTCAATAAGATAAAAAACAAGCATTAGTCAGGTTTTTAACAATTTTCGCGTAGTGGCTGAAATTGTAAACCTTTTATCATTTTCCAACCTTAGAGCTTGTTGGGAAATCCCAAACAAGTTCTTATACTTTGACCGCCCAACCAGCGTTTCTATAAAAAACTCAATAATGGTCAACAAACTACTCCTTACGTGCTGTTTGCTGGTTGGTTTTGCTGCTGGGATCAGTGCACAAATCGGACTCAGCGCCAATTATTTTAACAACCCGGAAGAAGCCTGGTACATCACTTCCACTGAAGGGCAGCCGGAGCAACCTGTTTTGGAAAATGGGTTTGCTTTCGGGGTCAATTACTGGTTCCGCCTAAAGAACTACCGCGTGGAGTTTTTACCGGAACTCAGTGTCGGATTTGCGGAAACGGAATGGAATGGTGCTAACAACAACAACCGGATTACATTTAAGCACACCGCAGCCAATTTCTTTTTCAATACCCAGGTTTATTTATTCGATATCAAGGGAGACTGCGATTGCCCGACTTTTTCAAAAGAAGGGCCAACTTTTGAAAAAGGCTTGTTTTTATTTCTCTCCCCGGGGGTTACCTTATTGAATACCAAAGCAAGCCGGGAAGCAGAAACATCAGATAATCAGGCAGTTAGCCTAAGCATTGGCGGCGGCATCGGCATGGATTTTGGCATTTCCGATTTTTTGACAATCACTCCGCTCCTCGGAGTGCGCTATTTTCCTGCCGCCAACCTGCCGGCTTTGGAAACCGTACAATCCTGGATCGAACCAGCGGATCAAATCGTGGCGGCGGAAAGCTTGTTGCAGTACTTTGCCGGCCTTCGATTGAGTGTGCGGTTTGATTACGATAAACGGAGAAGGTGGTAGATCAGCGGGCATCCGGTTTCCTTTGCCAGCATCTTTGGTTTAATTACGATAAACGGAGAAGGTAGTAGTAATAGGTGACGCTTTTTTGGATCAAGGTCTGCCACCTGAAGGTGGCGACCACGGCTAAACCAGCAATTCATACAACATGCGGCTGTCGTTCAGGGGCTGGAAATTGATCTGGTATTGCTCCATTCGCACCATAAAACGGTCGTAGTCTTCGCGGCAGAGCACCTGGATGCCGACAAGAGCCGGCCCGGATTCGCGGTTGTGTTTTTTGGTGTATTCGAAGTGCGTGATGTCGTCGGTGGGGCCGAGCACGTTGTTGAGGAAGTCGCGCAACGCGCCTGCCCGTTGCGGGAAACGGATGATGAAATAGTGTTTCAACCCTTCGTAAAGTAAGGAGCGCTCCCGGATTTCTTCGGTGCGCACGATGTCGTTGTTGCTGCCGCTGAGCACA
>JBJXFD010000324.1:0-7195 GCA_046153985.1 Saprospiraceae bacterium | reverse complement strand
ATGAGCTATTTTTCGTCCAATCACAGCGTTTTTTGAGGAGCATAGCCCTGCTATGTGACGAAAAAAAGGCGAAGAGTGGGCGAAAAAGAGCCATTCCTACCCCGCGATGATTCCCGTCGCAATAAGTCTAATACATCAACAAAAGGGACTATGTTGATCAACTACTTCACCATTGCATTACGCAACCTCCTCAAAGACAAAGGCTATACTACCCTCAACATGCTGGGCCTGACGGTGGGCATCACCTTCAGCCTGTTGTTGCTGCTGTATGTGACGGACGAGTTGCGTTTTGACAAGTTTCATACCCATAGCGACCGCATGGTGCGCATCGGCGCCCACATCAACGAAACCGAAAACGAATTCCACTGGACAAGTTCTCAACTCCTGACTGCCGAAACCGTGAAAAAAGACTACCCCACCGAGGTGGAAGAAACCGTGCGCCTGCTGGGCAATGGCGAGCTGGAGTTCCGGAATGGCGACAAGCGCTTTTTGGAAACCCGCTTTTACCTGTCCGGGCCGGAAATCACGAAGATATTTACCCTGCCGTTTGTCGAAGGCGACCCCAATACCGCATTGGCAGAACCGAATAGCATCGTGGTGGCCAAGTCGGTTGCGGAAAAATATTTTGGAACGAATACGGGCTTTCTGGGAAAAACCCTCACCAACGCCCGCAACGAAACCTGGAAAATCACCGGGGTGATGGAAGATATGCCGGCGCACTCGCATATCCGGATGGACGCGCTGTTGTCCGACCACGAGATCCGGCGACAAATTGCAGAAAACGGCGGCAACTGGGGCCAGTTCAATGCCTTTACCTACGCCCTTTTGCGGCCCAACGTCAAGCCCCTTGCCTTTGAAAACAAAATCAAGGAGATGTACGACAAGTACATGGCATCCATTTTTAAACCCCTGAATATCCGCATCGCGTATGTGGTGCAACCTGTGCCCGACATCCACCTGCATTCCATCATGGAAGGCGAACCCGAACCACTGGGCAGTTTGGCGTATGTCCGAATTCTGGGTCTGACGGCTATTTTTCTGGTACTGTTGGCCTGCATCAATTACATCAACCTCACCACTGCACGGGGCACCCGCCGCGCCCGCGAAGTCGGCATCCGCAAAGCGCTGGGCTCGTCGAGGGGCGCTTTGGCAGCGCAGTTTCTGACCGAATCAGCCCTGCTGGCAACGGTTTCCGGGGTTTTAGGGTTAGGATTGGCTTATCTGCTGTTACCGGTATTTAATGAGATGTCGGGGAAATCGCTGGCGCCCGATGCATTGTTCCAGCCCACGATCCTCGGCGGATTGGCAGTTATTTTGGTTTTGGCCGGACTCATTGCCGGCAGCTATCCGGCCCTGGTGCTGTCGGGTTACAAACCGGTTGCGGTGTTGAAAGGAGATTCCGTTAAAAGTGGCGGCGGCTTGCTGCGACAGGGTTTAGTGGTGGTGCAATTTGCTGTTTCCCTCATCATGCTGATTGGTACCGGCGTCATTTACGATCAGCTCAATTTTTTGAAAAACAAAGAATTGGGTTTTCAAAAAGACCAGGTAATCGTATTGCAACCGCAACCCCCCGCCGCGCAACGAGCCAATGTGATTGCTTTCCGCAATGCTTTGCAGCAAAATCCCGCCGTGGTTGCAGCGGGTAGCTCCTGGTATTCCCCGGGCCAGAATAATGCAGATAAAAATGTGGTCAATATTGAAACTAAAGAAGGCATGAAAGACATCGGTCTGGACATGGTTGGGATAGATGAATTTTACCTTGGCACGATGGGGATCGAACTGAAACAGGGACGCGCTTACGAAGGCGTACCCGGGGACACGCTCAATTCGGCCATTGTGAACGAAGCCTTAGTTAAAAAAATGGGGTGGACGGATCCTATTGGCAAAAAGTTGAGGTGGTCTGGTAATCCTGATATTCCACATGCCCAGGTCATTGGCGTCGTGAAGGATTTTCACCAAAAATCGCCGTACAATCCAATCGAACCTTTAGTGATGATTTACCGCCCGGTCGCCTATACGATACACGCCAAAGTGAAGGCCACCGATTTACCGGCGACCCTCAAAAGCATAGAAACCGCCTGGAAAGCGGCCTTTCCTGCACAAGATTTCCGGTATACTTTTTTGGATGAAACGTTCAATGAACAATTTGCCGCCGACCAAACACGGGGTACGCTGTTTTCCGTTTTTTCAGGGTTGAGCATGTTCATTGCCTGCCTTGGTTTACTGGGGCTTGTTGCCTATACGACTGAGCAACGGCGGCGCGAAATTGGCATCCGGAAAGTACTTGGCGCAGGCCACGGTCAGGTCGTTGCGCTGCTTACGCGGCATTTTGTGCGGTTGGTGCTGATTGCTGGCGTCATTGCTATCCCGCTTGCCGCCTGGTTTTTGCGGGGATGGCTGTCGGAATTTCCGTACAAAACCCCTTTGCAACCCCTGACTTTTGCCGGGGCTTTGTTGATTTTGTTGGTGTTGACTTTGCTGACGGTGGGATTTCACTCCGTCCGGGCGGCGCTGGCAAATCCGGTTAAAAGCCTGCGAAGCGAGTAGGGGCGCCCCTTGCGGTCGCCCGGCAGTGAGTGAAGAAAGGCAGAGCCTTTCAAATAGTAGACGCGAGGCCAATGCCGTTAACTTAAGGGGTTTCACAAGGCTCTTCGGTAATTAGTAAAGGTTTGGAACTTTCCGTAGTGACGTTTTCGGGCGGGGTCTCTGGGGTATTTTCCCTACTGTCAAGTTCAATTCGGCAACCAGGTTTTAACCACGTATTATGTTGATGGTGACGTTATGCGATGGCATAGACAATAACTGTAATGGTACCATAGACGATGTTGATGGCAACACTTCGGGTAATTGGAGTAGCTGAATAAAACACTTGCAAATACAGCAAGTATTTAGAGCATGTTCAAATTTGAACATGCTCTAAAACCACAACCTCAAATCCAAATAATTAAAGACCCGCTTTTCCGCAGGCTGCAGAAAGAGATCGTTAATTTCAGCTTTAAAATCGGTTGCTAATTTTTGCTTTTCGGCCTTGTCGGGTTGGTTCAATAGCTTTCCGAGGTAGCGAAACAGCGCCTTTTCTGTTGCATAAATGGTTCTTCTGGATTTCAAGTATTTGGGCGTAGAAGCCAGCAGCGATTCTACCAAATCGTGGTTGCCCAGTTCGTAGTGAATCAGCAAATTCAGGGACCTGGCAAAGTAGAAAATCTCTTTCACTGCATCTTCCTTCGGATCATTCAGAATGAGGTTGTTCCATTTGAGCGCTTGGGCGTACTGGTGATTCAGAAAAAGCAAATAGGCGATCAGGTAGTAAAACGTAATGCGGTGGTGCTTCTCTATTTTCTTACCAAACTGCTCCAACCCTTCTTCTATCATCGGAATCCACTCCATAGCCTGGGCAAAATCCCTTTGACGGAGGCTCCAATTGATAAGCAGCAAATACCGTTGCCTGAAGACCCGGGCCGCTATATTTTTTATGGATTTGAATTCCGGTCGCTCCAGCGTCAGCACCAGGCGGCTTATGCCTTCCTTCAAAACATTGTATTCCCCGATAACCAAACTGTCAATGAGCATATTATTTAAAGTAGCGATATAGCGTTCGGCATAAAGCTGCAAAAAGCGGGGGTTCGCGTCCAGCAAGTCCAGGAATTCGCGATTGATGGTATACGCTTTTTTCACATCGCCCCTTATAAACTGATAGGTAGCATTGGCCTGGTAAAAATGAATCTTGCTCTTAAAATTGGTTGCTAAATGAAGCGCTTGAAACTTAGGCGAATGCGTAAGACTATCCATGTATTTTTGCTGCTCCTCGTTTTGAATTTTTTGAAACTGCATTTGAAATCGTAGCACCTGCTGTGCAAGGTACCCATATTCTATCGTGTTTTTCAGTTGCTCCAAACTGTTCATCTCCTTGTTGAAAATCTGCTCAATAAGCGTATCATCCTTCTTTTGGGACTGCTGTAGAGCGTGCAATTTCTTTTCAAGGCTGGCAAGCATTATTTGCAGCTCAAACAATTCGTACTCGGTTGCTATGGCCTGTCCTTTTTTCAATTCATGGTGTGCTGCCCGAACCAAGCCTTTTTCGATCAGCACATTCGTAGCTGCAATCTTTTCAAAGACGATGCCCTCCAAATTTTTCTGGCCAAACTGCGTCAGCCTTTTGAGGATCAATTCATATAAGTATTGCTTGTTGACGGCGAGGTGTTTGATGAAATTCGCTCCTTCGTTGTCTTTCATCAGCTGTTCCTCATCAAATGTCTTTTGAGCCAGCAAGGCGTCCATCAGCAGAAGGTAGTCTTTTTCCCCTGCCCCTGCCTGTACTTTTATGTAGCGCTTTTCCGATTTGCTAAGCGTGTGCACTAAATCGTATAAAAAGGTGGACGCTATTTTCATTTGTTTAAAATTGAATCCTTATTAAGGACCTTCAAAAGTACGTTGTTTTCATGTCACCAACGCTAATTTTTTTACTTGGGGGTGCTCCCTCCCCCGATTTAATCGAGATTAATGTCGGGCTGTATACACTCAATCTCTTGCTTTGATGCGTCTTCAGCACTGCTGCCTTCCCTCACCCATAAGACTCCCCCAACTGACGTGGTATCTATGTGAAAGAGAATAATACAGACAAAAGTAGGAACCTTATTTATGAAGAACATTGTAGTTGCCACACCAGGAATGCCCCAATAACTTTGTGCCAGTTGGTCGTAAAAAACGACACGTTGAATTTCACAAACTAAATCAAAAATCATGGGAAGAGTTCTGCTTCTAACAGTCATTCTTTTAATTAGTGCCAGTGGGCACGCTCAAACATTGAATTTCACTTTAGCTAATCCGCAACCCAACTTAATGGAGGTTTATTCTGGTACATTCGCCAGTGGTGACGTTGACGGCGATGGAGACATAGATTTGTTTATGACGGGTATAACTCCCCAAAAACAAACAAAGCTCTATTTAAATAATGGCACCGGAAACTTTACCGAAGTTGCAAATACTCCTTTTCCCAGATCAGGCAGTAGTCAAGCCATTTTAAAGGATTTAGATAACGATGGTGATTTAGATTTGTTTTTCTCTGGAAACAACTTGTTAAGTCAAAATTTTACCCATATTTACAGAAATAATGGCTCTGGCATTTTTACACAAGTTACCAATAATGCCCTGCCTGCATTTATAAAAGGAGCTGCTATTGCCGATGTAGACAATGATGGCGATCAAGACTTAGTCATTTCTACTTCAACAGTAGCTGATGTATTCCTCAATAATGGTAATGCGGTTTTTTCCGCGCAAGGTAGTTCTGTTTTCACTCCAGTTAGTGGGGTTGTACAGTTTATTGATATGGAGAATGATGGGGATCAAGATGTTATTATTTCGGGTGCATCTTCCATTAAATTGTATCAAAATAATGGTTCGGGAAATTTTACATTGAATACCAATTCAACATTCGCTGCTCTTTCCGGGAGCGACATTGATGTGGCAGACACAGATAATGATGGGGATTTAGACTTTCTTATCAATGGAAGTGGAAGTGGTGGTCAAAATTTATTATACATCAATAATGGTTCGGGTATTTTTACTCAAATTGCCACTACGCTGCAACAAACTTTTGGCGGACAGAATGCTATTTCCGATTTAGATAATGATGGTGACCAGGATATACTAATTGTAGGCACTCAAGCTGGTGGATTACCTAATATTTTTAATATTGTCTATCGAAATACAGGCAATAATGTTTTTGTTCAAACACAAATTTTGGGCGGTGAATATATAGCTGATTGTGCAGTGGCCGATTTTACGGGTGATGGACTGAAAGACATTATTATTCAAGGGTTTGTAGACAATACAAATGCCTATTGGAATACTTCAACTACCGCTTGTACTCCCCCTAATGCCCCTACAGGCACACTGGCTATCACCAACAGCACGTGCAGCGCATGTGTAGTCGGCGGCGGTTCTATCGCCATCGGCACGGTGAGTGGCACAGGCGGCACTTTGGAGTATTCTACGAATGGCGGAGCCAGCTGGAGCGCCACGCTTCCAACGTATAACCAAACGGGACCCGCTCAAACTATCCTGGCGAGTGTACTGGCCGCCAACGAATGTCGCAGCAACGCCACCCAGGTGGGTGTGACGGTGCCTGGTACTTGTACTACCCCGAATGCCCCTACAGGCACACTGGCTATCACCAACAGCACGTGCAGCGCATGTGTAGTCGGCGGCGGTTCTATTGCCATCGGCACAGTGAGTGGCACAGGCGGCACTTTGGAGTACTCTACCAACGGTGGAGCCAGCTGGAGCACCACGCTTCCACCGTACAACCAAACGGGACCCGCGCAGACCATCCTGGCATCGGTACTGGCCACCAGCGGCTGCCGCAGCAACGCCACCCAGGTGGGTGTGACGGTACCTGGCCAGTGTCCCGCACCGGATGCACCTACAGGCACCTTGAATATTGTGAATAGTACTTGCAGCGCTTGCATAGTCGGCGGTGGTTCTATCACCATCGGTACGGTAAGTGGCACGGGCGGCACTTTGGAGTATTCTACCAATGGCGGAGTTAACTGGAGCGCTACACTACCCACCTACAACCAAACGGGACCCACTCAGACCATCCTGGCCAGTGTTGTGGATATAAATGGCTGCCGCAGCACTACCACGCAAGTGGGTGTAATGGTACCAGGCACTTGTACTACTCCGAATGCACCTACAGGTACACTGGCTATCATAAACAGCACTTGTAGCAACTGTGTAGTCGGGGGTGGTTCTATCTCCATCGGCACAGTGAGTGGCACAGGCGGCACTTTGGAGTTTTCTACCAACGGTGGCGCCAGCTGGAGCGCCACGCTTCCAACCTACAACCAAACGGGACCCGCTCAAACTATCCTGGCATCGGTACTGGCCACCAGCGGCTGCCGCAGCAACGCCACCCAGGTGGGTGTGACGGTACCAGGCACTTGTACTACTCCGAATGCCCCTACAGGTACATTAGCTATCACCAACAGCACTTGTAGCAACTGTGTAGTCGGGGGTGGTTCCATCTCCATCGGCACAGTGAGTGGCACAGGCGGCACTTTAGAGTATTCTACCAACGGTGGCGCCAGCTGGAGCGCCACGCTTCCAACGTACAACCAAACGGGACCCGCTCAGACCATCATAGCGAGCGTACTGGCCGCCAACGGCTGCCGCAGCAACGCCACGCAAGTGGGTG
>JBJXFD010000169.1:0-18740 GCA_046153985.1 Saprospiraceae bacterium | reverse complement strand
GGCAGCCACCATTATCTACCGGGCCAGCCTCTGCAGGACACTTGTCTTCGCTGTCCTTCAGTCCATCCCCATCGGTATCAGGGCAGCCTTCAAATTTAGCAATGCCGGGGGTATCCGGACACTTGTCGCTACTATCCTTGATGCCGTCGCCATCCTGATCGGGGCAACCATTGAGGGCTGCGATCCCGTAGGTGTCGGGGCAAAGATCCTCGACATCAATGATGCCATCGCCATCGCGGTCTGTGATAACGGGCGTAGGGGGCGCGTCATCTTCCAAAGCAATGTGCAAACCAACACCCGCCAGGACATGATCGCGCAGCTCGGTGCTGTTGAAGTGATACGCAAACGTAGTCGTGAGGGAAACATCCCGCCCCAGGTAGAAGTCCAACCCCAAACCAAGGGGTACATCCATTGACAAATCTTTCGTGTTCAGCAGCAAGCCGCCGACACCTGCAAACAAGCGTGGGCGGAAGACTTCTCCTTTGTAAAGATGAAGGTTTAACAATACATCAAGACCGAAATTGCCGGATAGTCTGGTTTTGGAACCACTTGCATCCAAAGGGTGCTTAGCCGAAATTACCCGCAGTGGGAAGCTCAGGTCAAAGCTGTTGTTCAGGAAATGAAAATATTCAATCTGCAAGCCGCCGTTGAAATCATCGAGGTCAAGACCATCATTTCCAAGGGGCCATAGGAAATTATTGGTGACATAACGAGCAGACCAGGCTCCTGGGTTTTTCGCATTTTGTGCCCCTGTCGAAGTACTAAAAAGTACGCTCATAATGAGGAGGCTGAATAATAATCTTGACATGTTTGTTTGTTTTTAAAGAGCTTGTTCGGGATTTCCTGGTTGAGCGAGGGTGAGGAAATTTTGTTTTAGACAAGGCGGATTTTGCAGAGATAGCCGGCAGCTATCTTGAAAAAATCCAACGCAGTATAAAATAAAATTTGCCACACGCAGCCAAGCGAGGAATTCCCGAACAAGCTCTAAGGTGTAGTGACTCCGGAACTCTGCCAAATATCTGGCAAAACCAAAGCCCCTCAAAAGACAATTCCAGGCCATTACCACAAAAAAATACGGCTATGCTCGGTGGAAAACAGCCTCAAATACTTTTTTTATTAGCTTTACAGCAGATCAGATTACCACAAAATGACATCCTCCCTTCACCACACGAAATTCTTCCGCATACTCCAGGGTTTCAGTCCTGCCGAGCTGATTGCCTTTGGCGTTTGGCTGCAATCGCCGTGGTGCAACACCAACAAAAATCTAATCCGGTTGCTGGACCGATTGAAAAAGCACCATCCAGACTTCGAAACCGCCAATTTGAGCAAAGAAGCGCTCTTCCTGCATGTGCTGCCTAAGGGCAAGTATAGCGACCGGCGCCTGAACAACCTTTTTTCGGAAGCCTACTTAGCCGCCGAAAAATTCCTCGTCTTCCAGCGGCTATCCCAGGCAAAAGACCTCCAAAAGGACTTGTTATCCCAGGAATTTCAGCACCGTGCTTTGGATGATTGGTTTTTTAAAGATGCGGCCCGGGAAATCGGGCATTTAACCGGGAAGGAAGTTAAATCCTGGGAGGATCAGGTGGAGCTCTTCCGCTTGTACCGGAGTATTTATCACCACCCCAGCCAGGAGCCGCGCATGGAGGCTGGCGGCAACATCATCACGAGGATGGGGGAACAGCTTGACCTGCTTTACCTGTTGGAAAAAGCGGCGGTCATCAACGAAATGATCTCCCGCAACCGCCTTTTTGAAGGAGAGCAACACGATGTGGCCATGGAATTGAAGAAATGGATGCGCACAAGTGAAGGCATTGAACACCCCGCCCTCGACCTGTACCGGATGCGCTTTGCCCATACCGGGGAAGCTCAGCCTGAGCATTTTGAACAGCGTTATGCCGCATTTCTGGAGCGCCTCGACGTGCTGAATGAGCGGGAACAAAAAATACACCTATTGTCTTTGCTGAACGACGCCAAGCTGCTGATCAAATCAGGCAGCCTCGACATCACGGCAAGCCTTCCGCTTTATCAATTGGGTTTAACGACGGGCGCGATTTTAAACCAGGGAAAGCTAACCGACAATACCTATATGACCATCGTGACCGCAAGTAACACCAAAGGCGCATTCGATTTTACTGCTCACTTTATGAATACTTATGCCGGCTGCCTCGCCGAAAAAACACGGGACGATTGCATTCAATGGGCAAAAGCACATACGACCTATTGGCAAAAAGACTTAGAAAGGAGTCTGGCTATTTTGCAGGGGTATCATTTTCGGGCGCCTGACTTCCAACTGATCAGCCGGGTGCTGCATACCCAGGTGTATTTCGACCTGTATCTCAAGGACGGCTCCTATCACGATGCGCTCTTCTCTTTCTTCGACACCTTTGAAAAATGGCTGAGCCGGGAAAAGGTATGGTCAAAATCCAATAAAACTTCATTCCTCCGGTTCGTGCAAATATGCCGAACCCTGGCTTTGTATTATACGAATGCGGGAGCAGATCTCCAAAAGGTGGAAAATCTCCTCGAAAATGAACACAACATCCAGGCTTTAAACTGGCTGAAGCAAAAAAAAGAAGCAGTGTTGGTGCTAAAAACAAAGCGAGGGGAGCAAGTGAGGGTACCACTACCCACGTCGAATTAGTTGACCACGAGGTCTTCTACGACGATTTTCTGATCGTGCAAGCAGGTGACGGGCCGGTCAAAAAGGTGTATTTTGCTCATAACTAAGGTTTGTAAAGGTTTAGTAATAATTCGGTCAGAGCGAAAGCCGTTGAACAGTTTTCTCCCGAATCCGACAGCACAAATCTGGGCCGTCTCAAGTAACTTTTTTCGTCAATTTGGTCGCATTTTTCGTCAAACAGGATGTTTGCGTGGAGGGAATGGCGGCGTGGATGCGAATCGTAAAAGGAACGTCGGCTCTATTTGGTGGTATCTTTAACGGAAGTAATCACTCCCCCAACAACTCCGACGGCAACTTCCCAAAGCGCTTCCTGAAACTGCGGGAAAAAGAGCGGGCATCCGTGTAGCCTGCTTCAGCAGCTACCCTGGAGGTGGAATTGTAGGTGCGGTTTTCTAATAACTGGCGGGCTTTATTCAATCGAAATTCCTGCAAATACTGCGCCGGCGACAGCCCGGTCAGGCGTTTCAACTGCCGCAGCAGGGTGGACGAACTCATCGCGAACTCCTCCGCCAATAGGGGGATGGAAAGGGTATCGCTGGTGGAATTTTGACGGACATAGCCCTCGAAAGCTGCCAGCCACTCATGATCGGCCTGCGACTGGATGGGTTCGTTTGGCGCTAACTCGGGCTCGATCGGGGGCATCATGCGGCGGGCAGCCTGGTTTTTAAGCAGGTTTTCGATGCGTGCCAGCAGCTCTTCCTCGTCGAAAGGCTTGAGCAAGTAGTCGTCTACGCCAATGCGCAAAGCTTTGAGCTTGTCCTTCGCTTCGGCGCGCGCAGTGAGCATGATGACGGGGATATGCCGGGTGGCATCGTCTGATTTTAGCCTTTCGAGGAGTTGGTAACCATCCATGACGGGCATCATGAGGTCGGAGAGGATTAAGGAAGGTTGACGGTGGACGGTGGGCGGGCGGCTTCCGTCAACCTTCAACCAATCCATGGCGACTTGGCCGTTGTCGGCGGTGAGGACGTGGTATTTTTCCGACAGGAGCAGGCGGATGTAGTCTTGAAGTTCCGGGTTGTCTTCCACCACTAAGATGGTCGGTTTTGTTTCGTCGGAGAGTAGTAATGGCGAACCATTTTTTACAACGCCCGGATTTGGGACAAAAACCTTTTCTGTGTAATGTTCGACCTCGACAGGTGGTGCAGCGTCCACCATTTTGACAGGAAAAGCTACCCGAAAAACAGTTCCTTCGCCCAACCGGCTCTCCACTTCGACATCGCCTCCAAAAAGCCGGGCGTATTCCCTGCACAAGGCAAGGCCGATACCGGTGCCGCCTTCGGCGGGTTTGTCCGGGCGTGAGGTCTGGAAAAAGCGATTGAAGACGTGTGGCAGGTCGTCGGGGTGGATGCCGGGGCCGGAGTCTGAGACTACGAACTGAAGGATGCCATCGTTGTACGACAAACCGGCGTTGATCCGCCCGCCTTCGGGGGTAAATTTAAAGGCATTGGAAAGCAGGTTGTTCATGATCTGGCGGCACTTCGCCTGGTCAATGCCGGCGGCTAATTCTTTAGGTACCTCGATGTTAAAAGAAAAATCAATTTGCTTGCGCTGCGCCAACGAGTCGAACTGGGCAAAGTTATTGCGAAAAAAAGCGACTAATCCGGTGGGTTGCAGGTATAGCTCCATCTTGCCCATCTCCAATTTCTGCAGGTCGAGTATCTCGCTGACCAATTCTTGTAGTTCCTTTCCGCTTCGGTGCGCCATTTGCAGCAGCCGGTTTTGCTTTTCGTTTAGTTGGGCTTCTTTTAGCAGGGTACTGACCGGGCCGAGCATGAGCGTAATCGGGGTGCGCAGTTCGTGGCTCACATTGGCGAAGAAGCGGGACTTGGCGGCGTCGAGGGTTTTGAGTTCCTCAGATTGTTCACGGATAAGCGTGTTTTGTTCGGCCAGTATTTTTTTGTCCTGCCTTTGTTTGTAGAACGAGATGGACAAGCCAGCAGCTAAAAGGAGGATGAGGAAGGCAACGATTGCAGAGTAGCGGAGCTGGTTGTTTTTTAGTTGCAGCGCCAGTGTTTGCTCCTCTATTTGCTGTACTTTTTTTTCGTCGTTATATCGGGCATCTATTTCTACGACTTTCGCAGCAGTACTTTCCCTGACATAATTCAACTCCATGTCGTATCCCTGTTTCTGGTAAACCCAGGCGGAATCAGGCTGGTTCAGTTTCCTGAAAATAGCGCCCCGAAACCGGTAAGCCGATGCGATGGTCGGGTGCCTTTCGTGCCCCATCAGGATAGCCATATTGGCTGAAGCGATCATCGAATCGTTGTAGGCCAATGCCAAAAGGTAGTTCTTGTTGTGATAATAATGATTGGTTATACCCGTGTACATATAAGTGGTCCCCATATAGTCCTCGAGTTTTTGATGTAACCTGAGGCCCGCAAAGGCATGTTCAAGTGCACTTTCTGGGGACGAATTCGACAATAACATGCCTGCAAGCATGTGCGCGGTTGCCTCTTCCAGGTACAATTGAAATTTGGGCGCCGTGCGCAATGCCTCCTTTGCATAAAACAAGGAAGAATCCTTATCTCCGTAGATCCTGTGCCAGGAAGCAATTCTGACGGCGTATTTAGGGTAAATAGAGTCCAGCGCATGCGTGATGATGAGGGATTGCGTTTGTCTCAACTGCGCTATGGAAGGGTCGCCGCGACCGATTTTTTCGTAAAGAAGGGCAAGTACCAGGCAAGTTTTGGCCAGTAAATCCCATTGGTTTGTTTCCCGGCAGCGATCCTTGACATGTAACAGTTTTTGCAACGCCAATTCGTCCTGCTGATCTTGTTCTAAAGCCTTTCCTTCCGCCAATTGCACCCTAACGCCTAACGGGGTATTGAGCAGGTTCTGCTCCTTCAAATCACCGATTATTTTTATTGCAATAATCCTGGCGCTGTCGTTTTTGAAAGAACTCAAGAGTACCTCTACCCGGGTAATCTCCCGCTCCATAGCGGATACCCCAGCCAGCTCCTGCGCCCGATCTTTTTGCCCCCAAAGGTTAAGCGGCGCCCATCCTGCAAACAGGCACAGCAATAAAGGTAGTGTCTTTCTCATTGGTACAAAAACTGCCATCCAAAGGACTGCAAAGTCAGGTCATTTGGATGTTGTGCTTAACCCGGAATGTTAGAAAAAGCCTTCACAGAGCCCTCCATTTCAGCCATCGTGCCCAAGCTGATGCGGCATCATGAATGCAACAGAAGAGAATACAAAAGCGCCTAACAGCGAGGCATTGGCTTTGAGCCCGCTTCTGCGGTTGATCATGGCTGGTTGGTTGATGTGAGAATGATCTTCATAAATTGCCATTAACGAATATCAGGGGCAATCACCTGTTGACGAAGTTAAGCGTTTTTTTTTAATCTTTAACTTATACCCCCTTAGATCACCTGAAATCCAAACGCATAAGGATCTTCATCGTCTATCGTAATCGTATTGTGCCCGTACACCCGAGCCCAGCCTTCAACGGAAGGGATGATGGCGGGGTAGGAACCAACGGTCGTAACGCCTTCCACCCGTCCAATGAACTGGCTGCCGATGATGCTTTCGTGAATGAATAAGTCACCTTCTTTCAACTTGCCTTTTGCGTGCCATTGCGCCATGCGCGCTGAAGTGCCCGTGCCGCAGGGCGAGCGGTCAATGGCTTTGTCGCCGTAGAAAACAGCATTTCGGGCGCTCGCTTCCGGGGAAATGGTGGCGCCGGTCCATTCGATATGGCTGAGGCCGTTGATGGTAGGATCGAGCGGATGCACAAAATCGTGCGCTTCGTTGATGCGGCGGCGCAGTTCGCGGCTCCAGGCTACGAGTTGTTCCGCTTTGAAATGCTCCAGGCCGGGGAAGTTTTCCTGCACGTCCACAATGGCGTAATAATTGCCGCCGTACGCCACATCCACATGCAACGACCCAAGATCCGGGCATTCCACTTCGATATTTTCCGCAGCGAGATAGGAGGGGACATTGGTTAGTCTGACCGACGTAACTTTCGATCCCGACTGCTCGTACCGAATGTATACCAAACCTGCCGGTGCTTCCATCCGCACTACGCCCGGCACTTTGGGCTGTATCAGGCCATGCTCGATGGCGATTGTGATGGTGCCAATGGTGCCGTGGCCACACATGGGCAGGCAGCCGCTGGTTTCGATGAAAAGTACCGCCACATCGTTTTCCGGGTCGTGCGGCGGGTAAAGGATGCTGCCCGACATCATGTCGTGGCCCCGCGGCTCAAACATCAGCCCGCGCCGGATCCAGTCGTATTCGCGCAAAAAATGCTGGCGTTTTTCGCTCATGTTTTGCCCGTGCAGGATGGGGCCGCCGCCAGCTACCAGCCGCACTGGGTTGCCACAGGTGTGGGCGTCTATGCAGAAAAAGGTTTTGGATGCCATGTTGGTTTTTTGATGGTTGGTAAAAGGTAAATACGTGTCGGACACCTTCGCGGTGTCCGACACGTATTTACCTTTTACCAACCTACGACTTACTCCATTCTCCATTCACTAACCGCCAGATATTCAGCGGATTATCCCGCTTCAACGCGTCCGGCAACAATGCGTCCGGAAAATCCTGAAACGCCACAGGACGCACAAAACGCCGGATTGCTGCCGTTCCAACCGACGTAAAACGGGGGTCAGTGGTGGCCGGAAAAGGGCCGCCGTGCTGCATGGCGTGGCCAACTTCCACGCCCGTGGGCACGCCGTTGAAAATCAGCCTGCCCACTTTATTTTGTAATCGCTGTACGATGCCGGCATAGCTTTCAATCTCGGAAACCTCAGCCATCAGCGTACCCGTCAACTGGCCAGGCAGCGCTTGTATAACCTCCGCTAATTCGGCTTGATCCGCGCAGGCGACGACCAAAGAGAAAGGGCCGAATACTTCTTCGTGCAGTCGTGGATTTTTCAGAAACTGGGTGGCCGAAACTTTAGCGATTGCGGGCGTCGCCTGGTGTTCGTTTGCCTCATTTTGTGATTTTCCAACCATTTCAACGCCTTGTTGCCGCAACATTTCTGTTGCCGAAACGCTGAAATTTTGGCAAATTCCAGCGCTGAGCATCGCCCCGGGCACTGCTGCTTCAATTGCTGCGCCGAGGTGTTGCAGAAAATCGCCAAGTTCCGGGGTTTCTATAGCCAAAATCAAGCCTGGATTGGTGCAAAACTGCCCCACGCCCATGGTAACTGAAGCTGCTAATTGAGTGGCTAATGATGCCGCCCGTACTTGCACCGCTTTGGGAAACAAAATAACCGGATTGACACTGCCCATTTCCGCAAAGACCGGAATGGGTTCGGCGCGTTGTTGCGCCAATTGGTAGAGGGCCATGCCGCCTTTTTGCGAACCGGTAAAAGCGACAGCGCAGGTGAGTGGGTGTACCGTGAGCGCTGTACCGGATTCGTGACCCTGGTCGAAAAGCATGGAAAAGACCCCTTCTGGCATCCCGGTTTTCTGCGCGGCAGCGACGATGGCTCCGGCCACGAGTTCGCTGGTTCCCGGGTGAGCGGGGTGGGCTTTAACCACCACCGGACAACCTGCCGCCAACGCGGATGCGGTGTCGCCGCCAGCCGTGGAAAACGCCAGTGGGAAGTTGCTGGCCCCGAAAACCACCACGGGCCCCAGCGGCGTCAGCATATTGCGGATGTCCGATCTGGGCAAAGGTTGCCGCTCCGGCAGGGCAGGGTCAATGCGGGCTTCTACCCACGAACCTTCTTCGAGGTATTGTGCAAACAACCGCAACTGGCCAACCGTACGGCCACGTTCGC
The DNA here is from genome assembly GCA_046153985.1 of Saprospiraceae bacterium. GTDB lineage: Bacteria > Bacteroidota > Bacteroidia > Chitinophagales > Saprospiraceae > JABWAJ01. The sequence goes on along the minus strand of JBJXFD010000169.1, from coordinate 10,331 downwards.
CTTCCAATCTCGCCTGTGGCAATGCGGTTTCGGCCATAGCTCGCTGGATCAGGGCGTCGCCGATCGCCAAAATTTCATCGGCAATGGCATTCAAAAAAGCGGCTTTGGATTTTCCTGCCATGTTTTTATAAGCCTCAAATGCCTTTGCGGCAAGCTGCATGGCCTGGTCTGCTTCCCGGACACTTGCGGAATAAAACAGCCCCGGCAATGGCTGGCCGGTTGCCGGATTTAGGGCCTGAAAAGTGGTCGCGCTGTCAGTACTGCGCCGGTATCCAATGAATTGCTGGCCTGATGGTTGCATGGTAAATTATAGTTTTGGAAGGGATGGCCGTGCCGCCAGCGCTTCCTGGATCACATTCAATACTTGTTCGCGTTCAGCGCCAACCAGGGGTAGCCTCGGCTGCCGCACCATTTCCGTGCCCATGGCGGTAGCGGCTTCCGCCAATTTAATGTTTTGCACAAATTTGGTTCCAATATCTAAATGCAGTAAGGGATAAAACCAGCGGTAGATTTCCCGGGCTTCGGTGATGCGGCCTTGTTTGGCTAATTCGTAAATGGCCACCGTTTCAGCGGGAAAAGCCACCACGAGGCCCGCCACCCAGCCATCGGCGCCCATGATCAGGCTTTCTAAGGCTAAGTCGTCAACGCCGCTGAGAATTTTAAACCGCGTCCCGAAAGCGTTGATGAGATCGGTTAGGTAGCGAATGTCGCCCGTGGATTCTTTCATGGATTCAAAATGCGCGTTTTGTGCCAAATCCCTGAACATGGGGATGGACAAAAACGTCTTGTAGGCCACCGGATTGTTGTAGAGCATGACCGGCAAATCGGTAGCATCGGCCACCCGGTGCAGGTAGTGCAGCGTTTCGCGGTCGTCGGAATGGTAGCGCATGGGGGGTAGCATCATAAAGCCGTCGGCGCCGGATTGTTCCGCTGCTTTCGCAAAACGGATGGCTTCGCTGGTGGCGCATTCCGCTAAGCAGGTGATGACCGGCACGCGTTCTGCCGCCGTTTTTTTGGCGGTTTCCAACAAGAGCAACTTTTCGTCGAAGCTCAGGGTGCTGTTTTCGCCTAAAGAACCGCATACAATGATGCCATGCACGCCGGCAGCAATTTGCGCTTCGATGTTTCTGGAAAACGTTTCGAGGTCGAGCGATTCGTCCGCGAAAAAGTTGGTCGTTACAGCGGGATAAACCCCTGTCCAATTGGGCTTCATAAGCTTGATTTTGTTATTTTAGGAAGCGCAAGGTATTGAGAAACTTTGGTCGCCCCAAAAACCCGAACTTCAAAAATAGGACGGATAGCAGTCAATTTCAATTTAGGGTCACGGCAAACCCAGCAGCAAACGCACCGCGTCACTTTGCGGCGCCGGAAGGTTGGCAATACGTGCTTCCGCTTGGATGGAAACAAGCGCATCGGGATTTGCCGCCATGCCCAACATTTTTCGGCGCTCAGCTTTGCTAAAGCCCGAAAAAGTTCGACGCAACATGGGCAGCGTTTCTGTAAAGGCCGGCTCTTCTAATCCTGAAAGCCATTCATCCAAAATGCCCCACAGTGCAGGCTGATGGATGAGCAACAGGCCGCTGCCGTGTAAAAAACCTTCAATCCAAAAGGCGGCTGTTAAGGTAGCCTGGCCCCTCGACAAAGCGAAATGCATGCGTTTCCCGGTTCGATCGGGTAATTCAAACTTTTCTTCAAATAAGATCCGGGCACAAGCGCCCTGAAGCAGCGGATGCGCCGCAGCTTGTTCTGTCGTTTTCAGCAAAGCCGTTTTCCACAAAACCAGATAAGCCGCTTTGCCCGGCAGGTGAATGGCGCGCTGGAGCGTGAGGATGCGTTTCAGGACCTCCTGCGCCACAGTTTCGTCTATCCCAGTACAAGCGCCGGGGAGGGCAATGCAGATTCTGGGAATAAATTCTTCAATGAGTGCGCCAATGGCTGCTACGTCGGTTTTGCGCACGTCGCCGTAACGGGTAATGTTGATGAGGGTGGGCAGGCAATCCATCAGGTGGAAGACATCGCGGTCGAGGGCGGCAACGGCGCTTAACCGCTGGATCAGGACGCCGGGGGCATCGCTCAGACCGGCTTTTAATGCAAGCAGGGTGAGATCCGACAATTCAGGCAGGCGTTCCAGGTCAGCTGCCCGGCGCCGGGTGCGCGCTTCAGCAGCTTCCAGGATGGAATTGCCCCAGGTCGCCCCTTCAATCAGTCGGATGAGGAATTCCGGCTGCCAGTGCAGTTTCCAAAATTCCCGGAAGGTGCCGAGGTTGCCCTGCGAAGCGTCCACCGAGGCGCCCCAGGGGATGTCCAATAAATTGAGTTGGTGCAGGAGCTGGCTTTTTAATAAATCGGCGGTTTCCCGCAGATCAATGCCGCCCTGGGGGTTGGCGCTGGTTGCTTTCAACCACTGCATCCCCGATGTTCCCCAGTATTTTTGCAAACGCGCCGCTTTCAACCGTTCTTCTAAGTCGCGCTGTAACGGCGAAGAAGACACGTTGTCCGGAACGTGGCCTGCTTTTTCGCCAATGACCAATTTTTTGCGGATGAGTTCGAGCGGCAATGTGCTGCCTCCGCAAAAAACGGCCAGCGCTGCCTCTTCTAATTCCTGGAGCCCGGGGAGTGGTTTTTCGCGCAAAGCGGCTAAACTTTCTGCCAGCCGAACCGCCTCCGTGGCGTGCGCTGCGCTGGCTTCAAGCCCTTCTGCCCGCAGCAGGCGCGCAACCTGCACCATCCAGTGTCCGACCACTTCGCCGGCAGGCTCGTGGAACAATTGTTCGTACCAGGCCGGGGAAATAATGCCTGCGCCGTAACCACTTTGCAGGGCGAGTCGTTCGTAGGTCCAGGGAATCCAGGTATGTTTGATTTTTACTTTGGGCAAACCGCGCAGGAGTGCCGCGTCTTTTTTGGCGTCGAATGCCTTCAGGTCGTGCAAAGCGGGCGCGTGCCAGGCGCCGCAAACCACGGCAATGCGCTGGAACCCTTTTTTTTCAGCCTTGCGCAGGGTTTGGCGCATCCAGGCTTCGCGCAGCAGCGTTTCCGGGGTTTCAAATCCGCCTTTGCTTTCGCGCAAAGCGCTCATCATTTCGGTAATCAGCGCAAAAACGGAAACTTCTTCCAAGTTGTGTTCAAAAGCCGCGTCCCACCAGCGTTCGGTGTCGGGATATCCGGCTAAGCGGGCCATATAGCCCATGGGATCGCGCTGGAGTTCGGAAATTCCTTCCGATGGCATTCGCGGAATCAGCAGCGTTTCTTTTTCCTGTTGATCCAGCGCAAATTGCATCGAAGTGGGCAAGTCCATAAAAACCAGCGGAATATCCGCTTCCCGGGCGTACAACATCGCCTGCCATTCCGGCGAAAACGAAGCGAAAGGCAACCAGGAAGCCTGCGACAAATCCGCTGCATTGTACAACAGCAGCGCGACCGGCGGGGTCATGTCCGACAACGACAAGCCCGACAGCGCGGCTTCCGCATCCGAAGGCGCTTCGATGAGCAGGCAGTCGGGCTGCAAGTGCCGGAGCGCCGAAACGAGCCGTTTTGCAGAGCCCGGGCCGTGGTGCCGGATGCCGAAGAGGTGCGTCATGGAATGAAAGTTGTACGCCAGGTTGTTTTGAAAAGGTCAAAGTACAAAAGTAGGGGAGTAGACGATATATTCCCTGCTTTCGTCCAAATCCCTTGCCTAAAACTCCTGTATCGCCCAATTTTACGGAAAATTATATCTATAATGAATGCACACGAAATAGACTACCACATCCACGGGGAAGAAATGCAATTTGTGGAAATCGAGCTGGATCCTTATGAAACGGTCGTAGCCGAGGCGGGCAGTTTTATGATGATGGAAGACGGCATCGAACTCAAAACCATTTTTGGCGACGGATCCGCACAAGAAGAAGGCGGGGTTTGGGGCAAAGTATTTTCAGCCGGAAAACGCTTGTTGACTGGAGAAAGCCTGTTCATGACCGCCTTCACCCACGGAGGAACGGGCAAGCGCAAAGTCTCCTTTGCCGCGCCGTATCCTGGGAAAATTATTCCGCTGGATTTGCAGGAGCTGGAAGGCAAGATCATCTGCCAGAAAGACGCTTTCCTATGTGCCGCAAAAGGGGTTTCGGTCGGCATCGAATTTTCGCGCAAGATGGGCCGTGGCTTCTTTGGCGGCGAAGGGTTCATTATGCAAAAATTGGAAGGCGACGGCCTGGCGTTTTTGCACGCAGGCGGCACCGTCATTGAGAAAGAACTGCTGCTCGGCGAGTCGCTGCGCATTGACACCGGCTGTCTGGTTGCGTTTACGCGGGATGTAGAGTACGATATTCAGGTGATAAGCGGCATCCGCAATATGGTGTTTGGCGGCGAAGGCATGTTCTACGCTCACCTTCAGGGGCCGGGCAAAGTGTGGATTCAATCCCTGCCGTTCAGCCGATTGGCAGATCGCATCGTTTCGGCTTCGCAAAAATATGGCGGTGGAAGTAAGGATGAAGGTAGCGTGTTGGGTGGGTTAGGAAAATTGATCGGCGGGCAATAATCTCAAAATCATTAAGAAGTTTTCATCGGAAACCGTAACTTTGAATAAACTTCACATCTATGAAATGGCAGGATTATATTTCTACCGACCCTAAAATAATGCTGGGTAAGCCCGTAATCAAAGGCACCCGCATTACAGTGGAACTGATCGTTGAAAGACTCGGACAAGGGCAAACAATTGAATCGTTACTGGTTTCATACCCGCACATCACCCCCGAGAGTGTCAAGGCTTGTTTGCAGTATGCGGCCTACGTCTTAAGAAATGAGACCGTTTACGAAGCTGCCTGATCATGCGCATCCTTGCGGATGAAAATATTGATTATCCGATTGTACAAGGTCTTCGTACATTAGGATTTGATGTGGATACTATTCTGGAGCAAAACCAGGGAATCCCGGATGAAGCAGTACTGGAAAAATCCAATATTGAAAAATCAATCCTTCTTACCGAAGACAAAGATTTTGGAGAGCATGTCTTTCGGATTGGCAGTAAATTTTCAGGTGTTATTCTGGTTCGTCTTCCCTGGAATGATGGTATCGATGAACGTCTCAAAGCAATTGCCTCTTGTCTTGAATTACATCAGGAAAAATTAATAGACGCTTTCATTGTGATTTCGCCAGGTCGGGTTCGTATCAGAAAGCGATGACCCCTCTCCCAAAAAAGCGCATCCGGCAACCTGAACGAGTCAGGCGCCGGATGCGCTTTTTTTGAAGCTGGATTGAATATATTGATAATTGCTATTAGCCAAAAAAAAACTCCTACATCAGGGGAGGCTTCTCGGATGTAGGAGCAACAAACATACTATGAGAAAACTACACGCTGCAAGATAGAACGGCTTTCCCGCTCCGGCCTTCGTGATTTATGCAGTGGTTCAAAGGTTGTCTTGTCCGGTTGGTTTGGCTTAGAAAGTGGTCTTGTTGGTTTTAAAAACCAAATCCTTTTTTTTGTTTTTAATTGATTATCAGATATTTAAAAACAGAGCAGGTGCAGAGGTGGCAAAAAAAATCCTACACCAAAGAAGGGACGAGGTGTAGGAAGATAAAACATACTATGAGAAAACTTATTCCAAAGGTAAGTTGAGCAGAAGAGAATAAATTGTGCTTTTACGCAACGGGGGGCAAGAGGATGAAAACGTACATTCTGTGAAAGAAAACGGTAAAAGTGGTGAATTCTTAAATACGCTACGCCTTGCTGACATGGATGTCCACGATGGGAATTTTAATTTCTACCCGGGTTCCCAGTGCTTTACCTGTTGCTTCGTCGCGCAGGTCTATGGTTTCCACAAAAATATCCGCTTCTTTGGCGTGGTGAAGAATCTGAAGGCGCTTTTCGGTGATGTTGGTGCCTTTTGACTTGTGGTTGTGGTAGCGCACGTCCTGGGCCTGCATTTGGCGGGCTTTTTCCCGGCCAACCCCATTATCTTCCACGATACACAGGATCGTCTCGTCGTCTAACAGGGTGAATTCCACCCGGATCAGGCCGCCCTCTAAGGAGCGCAGGCCGTGTTCGATGGCATTTTCAACATAAGGCTGTACGATCATCGTCGGCACGCCCATGATGTCCTCTTCAATATCGTCGTCAATGGTCACTTCGTAGCGCAACTTGTCGTTGAAGCGCAGCTTCTGATTGATGTAGAGGTAATCCTTGATGAATTCGATCTCCTTTTCCAAAGAAATGATCTCCAGGTCGGAATAATCTAAGCTCTGCCGCATCAGGCTGGCAAATTGCGCTAAATACTTTTCTGCGGTACCCGCTTCATTTGATCCGATGAAGTTTTGAATGGAATTGAGCGCATTGTACATAAAATGCTGGTTCATTTGCGCCCGCAAAGCTTTCAACTGGAGTCTGACCGATTCGAGCCGCAGCAATTCGGCTTCTTGTCGTTTTTTTTCGGCTTCGTATTTCACCTCCAGTTCCATCTGCTTGCGACGGTTCACCTGCTCCATGTATTTTTCTGCAAACTTGCCGTGTTGCACCCGGTATTCATAAGCGCTTTTGAAATCTTCTTCTTCTGCGTAGAACTCGGCAATATCCTGCGAAACGCTGGCCAACTGTTTGAAATCCTGGCTGTCGGTGGCAAAATTGTAGGCCAACTGGAAATGCTGCAATGCTTCTACCGGCTCTTTAATTTCTGCAAAAAGCCGCCCCCGCCACGCTTCGATGATGGATAGGTTGTAGTGGTCTTCTTTGCGGTAATAGGATTCGGCTTTGTCTAATAAATCAAGTGCTTCCGAATAGCGTTCATTTTCTAAGCTGCAATAGCCAAGATTGGCGTAGGCCGCCGCGCGCGCATCCTGACTGGCGTCGTCCCGGGCGTGAATGGCTTTTTGAAAATACTGCTCGGCGTTGTCTAAGTCGCTGAGCGCCATATAGCCGTTGCCCACATTGAGGTAATGCCAGGAAATGCGCGCCCGCATGCCGATACTTTCGCACATGTCCACCACCCGCAAATAGGCCTGAACGCTTTTTTCAAGATCGTCGTTGCGCTCGTAAACCCGGCCCAGACCGCTGTAAACTAAGGTCAGGAAATAGTAGTCTTTCAATGGAAGGGGTTGCGGCAAACCGCTAAGGTGTTTCTCCGCCTCCAGCAGTAATTCTATGGCTTTGGAATAATCGGAATAGTGCAGGTACATGAATCCCTCCCGACAGGTCATGTGCGCCATGACGTGTTCATCGGGGAAATTGCTCAACAATTTGGCAGCCTTGTCCAGCAACTGGCCGGCTTCTTCCATCCGGTCTAAGTTCATGCAGGTGCCCGCGTAGTCAATATAGGTTTCCGCTTGCTGCACCACCGTGCCCAGTTCCTCCAGCATGTCCATCGCTTCTAAGAAATGCCGCTCGGCTTCTTCAAAGTTGTAGAGGTGGTTTTCGATGGTGGCCAAATGCAGGTGGTAGTTGAGCGCCGCATCCTGGTACGGGAAATTTTGGAGCAATTCATGTTGTGACACGAGCAACTCCCGGGCGCGGCGCACGTTGGTATACACGTAGTGCCCGGCCAATTGGTCCGTCAGCAGAACGCGCAGCAAAGGGTCTTTTTGCTGACGCAATTTGGCCTCTAACTGGGTCACCGGCAATAAGCTTGGCGTTGGAATCATAGGCCCAAAATTAGGGGGATGGATCGAATTGTAAAGAATTAAATTTTCAAATGCAAAAAGAAGGTATTTTAAAGGTTCAAATTGTATTCCAATATGAATAACCAGACCGTTTTACGCCCGCACGCCGAGCAAGCCTACGCTGCCGAACTATCCGCTTTGGCTGTTGCAGACCCGCACCCGAAGCCGCTCAATTGGAAACTTTCGCCCCGGGCGGTCGTCACTTACCTGTTGGGGGGAACGCTCGAAGACGGCACGGAAATTGAACCCAAGTATTATGGAGACAAACGGCTCGTCGAAGTCGCCATCGCCACGTTGGCTACTGATCGGGCGCTCTTGTTGGTTGGATTGCCGGGGACGGCCAAAACCTGGGTGTCAGAACACCTTGCAGCCGCGATTAGCGGGGATTCCACCCTTTTAGTTCAGGGCACGGCCGGATTGCCCGAGGAGGCACTGCGCTACGGCTGGAACTATGCACGGCTGCTGGCAGAAGGCCCCTCAGAAGCTGCCCTGACGCCCAGTCCCGTAATGCTGGCCATGCAAACCGGCAAAATCGCCCGCATCGAAGAACTGACGCGTATTCCCTCCGATGTACAGGACGCGCTGATTACGTTGTTGTCGGAAAAAACATTGCCGATTCCCGAGCTGAACAACGAAGTGCAGGCGCTGCCGGGCTTCAATGTGATCGCGACGGCCAACGACCGCGACCGCGGCGTCAACGAACTGTCGAGCGCGCTTCGGCGGCGTTTCAATACCATCGTGATGCCCATGCCGGCTACCTTAGAGGAAGAAACGACCATCGTGCAGACCCGCGTGGAAAAATTGGGCCGGGCGCTGCACCTGCCCCCAACCGGCGCTCCGGAAAAAGAAATCCGGCGGCTGATTGCCATTTTTCGGGAATTGCGCAACGGCCAAACCGAAGATGGCCGCGCCAAAGTGAAATCGCCCAGCAGCACCCTCAGCACCGCTGAAGCCATTTCGGTGATCCACAATGGGCAAACCTTAGCCGCCTATTTTGGCAATGGCGAAGTCTCGGCGCGGGATATTGCGTCCAGCCTTACCGGAGCCATCATCAAAGACCCCATCCAGGACAAAGGCATCTGGCTGGAGTATCTGGAAACGGTGGTGAAAAACAGGGAAGAATGGAAAGATTTGTACGAAGCGTGTAAGGAGGTCGTTTGATCCAAATTTTTTTATTGATGATTGACGATTACATGATTGATTATTGATGATGGAAAACATCACGGGTAAGAATGGGCTAAACACCGCTGACGCGTTCCTTCGCTTGAATGCCAACCGGGCATTCACCCTTCGGGATCGCTCAGTCACATCATCAATCATCATTAATCAATCATCTATCATCAATAACTCATTTTCCAACAGCCTCCCGCAAAAAAGCTTCCTGCTCCAGCGCTGATTGGTACAAGGCCAACTGATTTCGGGCGCGCTCGAGGTTGTGCAGCGGATGCCTGATTTTGTAATACACATCGCCGGCAAGGTAATCGCCGAGAAAGCGCATGGCTTGTTCAAGGATGATCCAGCGGGGCGCAAGATGCAGGGCATCGCGTTCTTCAACGGTCAGGATATGCCGCAGCGGCGGCAAAAAACCTTTGCAGATGGCTTCAAAAACCGGCATCCGAAAGACCACTTTGGCCGGATCGGCCTCGTCTTCGGAACAGGAGGCGGCCATCGTGCGGGCAATATCGCCCAGGTCAGACAATAAATATCCGGGCATGATGGTGTCCCAGTCAATAACTGCGACCGCTTTTTCAGCGTGTTCATCCAAAAGGATGTTCCCAATTTTTGCATCGTTGTGTACGACGCGCAACGGGAGGTTCAGGTTAAAAATGTGTTGGAAAAGCGAACTTTCTTTCAACACCAGCGCTACTTCTGCGCGCACTCCGGCGAGTCGCCCGGCTACATCCTTTGCCACCGCTTCCTGAAATACTGCCAGCCGTGCCACGCTGTTGTGGAAACCAGGGATGGTTTCGTGCAGGGAGGCCGGATCAAGGTCGGCCAACGCTTCCAAAAAAGCACCAAACGCCTGGGATGCGACGAAAGCCTGCTCCGGATCATTCACCGTTTCTAAAGTTATGGTGTCTTCAAAAAATGGAAAAACCCGCCAATAATTGCCAGCCTCATCGCAAAACAGGATGCTGCCTTCCCGGTCGGGGCAGGGATGTAAAATGCCGGGCGCGTAATTTTTTGCCAACAAATGCCGCGCTACGTTTGAAATATTCGCCATCACCTGCTCCGGTTGCCGGAAAACCAGGTGATTCAATCGTTGCAGGAGGTAAGGCTTTTTTTGCCCGTTTTCCGAAACCGTCAGTTTCCAGGTATCGTTGATGTTGCCGTGGCCGAATGAGGTGATCTCGAAGTCGGTCTGGTTTCCAAAAAAATGGGTGGCAGCGTTTTTTGGTTGGAGCGGTGATTTTTCCTGCATGTGATCAGCATTGAGGTGGTTTAACGAGTTAAATTTAGGCGGTAACTTTTGGTTACCTCCTAAATTTTGAGATAAGTTAGGCGGTAACCGGAAGTTTAATGTCGTCAACTTAGTGGGGATAACCACGAAGTGGTTGAAGGTGAATAGCCCCCGATGCAGTCGGGGGTTGGTCGCATAAACGGGGTAACGCCGAACCCCGAATGGGGTTGAATGTTAACATACCACACTCCATTGTCAATATTCAACCCCATTCGGGGTTGCCCGTTACCTCACCATACCTACATTT